>DATKVT010000214.1 GCA_035529935.1 Williamwhitmania sp.
TAATGTACTGTTCCATTGATGGAAGAAAAGAGAGGTACTTGTCCATATAGCTGGTTACCTCCCCATATGCCTTTTTTCCTTCATCTGTCAAGAGGGAGGCCTCAAGCAATTTCCCCGATTCGTCAAACTGCCTCTTTAGATCAAAAATCCTTTCATAAAAAACCTCGCCCGCAGCCATGTCTTTTGCAAAGATGAAATCGCGCACATTAACACGGATGCGCTGAAATGCCACATTCATTGTTGAAACTTCACCTATTGGTAATGTTACCTTTTTGTATAAAGTGTCGTCATCCGCCTGAATTTTGCTAATATTCACAACGCCAAAAATACCCACAACAATAGTTAGAATGGCCATGAGAATGTAACTCGCTAAGAGTCTTGTTCCAATCTTCGTGTCAGAAATCTTCATAGTAGTTATCAGTTTAATGTTTGCTAAAGAAATGTTAACAAAGCTAACGAGTAAACCATTTGATGCCACAGTTATTGGAGTGATTTATGTTTATCAAAAAGTTGACATATGTCATTCGCCACAATGACTTGTTGCGTCAAGAAACAAGGGTCTACATACCTTTGATAATTAATACGGTAAACTCAAGGTCACTGTATTTTTCCTCCGAATTGGCTAAAACAATAAAACTCTGCATGAACATTGACTAGGGTAAGCTGCCCTTGTAACAGATGCAGTACCTGGCCCAAGAAAAAAATACAAGCCGAATTTTATAGCTCTAGTAAAAGATATAGACAAACATTTGCCCAACTCTTTCGAAAAGCAACATTACTCAACACAGCGCACAGCGGCTATGATTACATAAAAAATCACTATTGTCCGGTAAACATTTGTTGATCCCTTACAGGGAACTTGCATCAAATATTGGTATGCTGTTTTACAATACTTTATCCCTGCCTTGCCGTCAGGCTGGCGCTACGCGGAATATTCTCCGTAGGAGATTTAGTATTGTAGAGAATGTAACCCCTGTTCTTTACATACCTCGTAGAGGTTTAACAATTTTAAGCAATACAGGAGAAATTAGGTTGTTTCCCCGGACAGTAGTGATAAAAAATATTATTAGATAAACCGCTACTACCTCCAACTCTTCATTTTATACCACCGATTGGCAAATAGGAAAATAATTAGATAGCAAGGAATCAAAATCCAGTAGGCGTTTTGAGAGCCAACTAAATCGGATAGGTAGCCCCAACCCAAAGGAAGAATGGCACCACCGGCAATGGCCATGATAAGCAAGGCTGAACCCTTTTTAATAAATCGGCCAAGGCTATGAATGGAGAGCGGCCAAATTGCAGGCCACACAATGGCATTGGCAAGGCCCAATAGGGCAATAAACATAACCGAAAGAAATGGGGTACTAAATATGGCTGCAATGGTTAAAAGAATGCCCAGCACCGCTGAAATTTCGAGTGCTCGGCGTTGTGTAACCACCTTCGGTATCAGAACTATTCCCAACAGGTAGCCCACAATCATGGCGCCAAGCGTAAAGGA
Source organism: Williamwhitmania sp. (assembly GCA_035529935.1). Taxonomy (NCBI): domain Bacteria; kingdom Pseudomonadati; phylum Bacteroidota; class Bacteroidia; order Bacteroidales; family Williamwhitmaniaceae; genus Williamwhitmania; species Williamwhitmania sp. The sequence goes on from DATKVT010000214.1 coordinate 1,499, forward strand.
GGTAAACATCTTAGCCGTGCTGATGGGAATCCCCAACGAAATTCCATAGCGTATGATGGTATCGCCAGCAACTACCTCAGCACCAACGTAAAAAAACAGGGCAACCACACCCATAATGAGATGCGGAAACTGAAAGATGTTGGTTTTGCCTTCAACATCCGACCCAAGCTCGCCTTCGGGTTCGGCCTCCACCTCAGGAAGGGGTGAAAAGCGAACAAACAGTGCCAGTAATACCAATACGCCCGACATAACCAAGTATGGAGCAATCACCCGGGCTGCAAGATTATCGAGCGCAAGAGAACGGGCTGCACCATCGAGCTTTGCTAAACTGGCAACAAAGACGTCACCATCGTGAAGAATAAAGTAGGCAAGGATTAATGGGGCAACCACTCCTGCAACCTTATTGCATATACCCATAATACTAATGCGTCGAGCAGCCGTTTCTGTAGGGCCGAGAATGGTGATGTAGGGGTTGGAAGCCGTTTGAAGTATGGCCAAGCCAGTTCCCATAACAAAGAGGCCCAACAGGAATAGACCATATGTGCGGGTGTAAGCAGCAGGGATAAAGATTAAGGTGCCTACTGCCATTACCAACAGCCCTAGCATCATTCCTTTCTTAAAACCAGTTTTCTCCAGCACCCAAGATGAGGGAAGTGCCATTACAGTATAGGAGATGTAAAAGGCAAATGTTACCAGGAGTGCCTGAAAGTTGGAGAGTTCGCAGGCAATTTTAAGGTAGGGAATAAGTATGCCATTAAGCCAAGTAACAAAACCAAAGATGAAGAAGAGTAAACCGATTAGAATTATGGGGAGCGCATTGCTTCCAGCCTTTGCAGAACGATTGTTGGACATAGCAGTTACGGTTTGGCCTACAACCTAAAAACGTTACCATGTGGTTGTATGGAACACAAAGGTAAAAATTTGGCAATACCGGACAACGGCTGAACGGTTAAATGTAAGATCAGCAGCAACACTGCATCATTAGTAAAAATGCTTATGAATTCAATTCTGATGGAAAAACATGAAATGGAGAACATGAAATGGAGAACATGAAAGAGGATGCACCTTTTCCACCTAGCCAACCAAGAAAATGGCACTAACTTGCTGTTAATAGACCCTACCCGAGGCAAACGCGTAGACCTTTTCCATAAACTCCTTGCCTATTGCTCTGCTCAGGCTATTTCTAAAATCACCCTTTTCGGGGTGCCACTGAACGGCATTCAGATACCCCTTGCCCTCGGGATTCATCCACTCGTATGCCTCAACAATTTTATCATGGGCAAAGGCCGTTGGGCGAAAGCATGGTGCGAGGGTTTTTACAGCTTGGTGATGGACAGACACCACCTCAAATGATTCTGCCCTTGCAATTTTGTAAAGGTTACCGGTGGAATCCAAGTTCACCCTGTGATACATCAGCTGCTCATTCTTCGATTTATGGCTCACAGCATTACCATAGTCAGCCTCAATATCAACAATTAGGCTACCGCCCATACTTACATTGAGTATTTGTTCCCCACGACAAATGGCCAGCAAAGGCAACTTCAGCCCCAAGGCTTTATCGATAAGAGCAAATTCAAGGTCATCGCGATAGGGATCGCATTCGCAGCGCGACTCCTCCTCACTGCGGTTGTAGTGTGAGGGATGCACATCGGGGCCACCTGTAACAACCAGCCCGGAACACTTTTCCAGCAGTAGCAACGCTTCAGGGATGCTTTTCCCGAAGAAATTGATGTAGTCAAACGTAGAATCGATGCTTCTCAACCACTGAATGTAGAGCTGATACTTCTCCTCATCGGTTGCCCTCGAAAATCCTATTGTAACCATAGCGTTTGTGTTTACCACTACAACTGCAATTATAGCAATTACATTCCAAGGTTATTATTTACATGGTAAACAGCTCCCGTCTGAGGCAAGGCATAAACGGTTATGGTATATGTGGCGGGAGCACCATCACCCGAAGCATTTTCACCATATACCGTAATTGTGGTTGATCCTGCATTAGGAAAGGTGAGATCGATGCTATTAGTTGTGCTTGTCCCAACCGCGCCATTATCGTTGGACCAGTGGTAACTGGTTGCATGAGCAATAAAAGGTACCGAATAGGTGGCCGTTGCATTTTGACATATCGTAGTTGGTCCGGCAATTGCTCCGGCCGCATCGGGTAATGCAGGATTTACTGTAACCGCTACCGAAGAATTATGAACGCTGCTACCGCAACCATTAACTGCCACAACGGTCACATTTCCACTGCTTGCCGATATGCCATAATCCACCGTGATGCTATTCCCATTTGCTGCACCAACAATGCTTGCGCCTGGCGGAACGGTCCATAAATAGTAGGTTGCATTGGCTACCGGTGAAATGCTATAGAATGTTCCAGCTGTTCCCTGGGTAACCGAAGTTGGTCCGGTAATCGCACCGGGATCGGATGGTAACGCATTAACAGTTATAACCAATGGATCGGAAGGAGGTCCATCGCCGCACAAGCCATTATTTCCAACTACTGTAATTGTGGCATTGCCAGTAAAAGCAGGATCCCAAGTCAACGTGCTGGTGGATCCGCTACCTGTAAAGCTACCAGCGGAAGAGGGTGAAACGCTCCAAATATAGTTGGTAGCATAGGCCGAAGATGTTGACAAAACTGAATTTGGACCACTTTGACAAGCGCTTGAACTTCCGATAATGGCTAACGGTTTTCTTGGTGGCTGATTCACCGTAATGTGAACATTGTCCGATAAGGGGCTAACGCAGTTGTGGCTATCCACAACTTTCACGTTATAGTCGCCCGCATCTGAAACATCGATGGAATAGGTTGTTTGCCCCGATGACCAAATTGCAAAATTCCCTGCCGGAATGGTTGACAACGTTGCTATTCCACCCTTACAAAAAGTAATAGGATCGGTTGTAGTGATAATAGGCTTAGCTAATTCAGGATAGTTGCTGATAACTGCACTGCTCCCATAATCGGTACCAACGCATCCATTGGCATCGGTAAGCGCAATTACGCTGTATGTTCCAACAACCGGCGACTGGAAAGTATAGGGATTTAACGAGGTTGAGCCAGAATAGGTGTTTGTTCCATCGGTATAGGTGTAGTTCCAGGGAGACTTTCCTGTAAAAAACATGGTTAAATCGGCAATGGACGAGTAGCAAATACTGTTTGTGCCCGAGAAAGAACCCTTGGGCAATCCATTTATGGTTACATCCTGTGATTGGGAATTGGAACATCCGTTGACTGGGTCGGCATAGGTGTAGGTCACCGTATGAATGCCCGCCCCAGCCGCAGCTGGATTAAGCGATGCAGTACCATCACCATTATTCGTAATACCCGACCCACTAAATATCCCCGTTGCTCCCAATGGGCTCCCTGTAAGAGTTACTGAGTTTACACTTGCACAGTAGGTAGCACCCAGCCCAGAAAAGTTAACTTCGGGCAGTGTGTTGGCAAAGGTTATAATGTTTGAATTCTGGGTTAAAGGCGATCCCGTTGTTATGGTCCCCGAGATTTTCGTTCCAGTGGTGCCTCCATTTCCATGGTCAACCCAAAGAGCACCCTCCCACACTCCAACTTTTAATGTGGCGAGATCGCCGATGCAGCAGCTGCTACTATTCCATCCCACCGTTGCATTAACATTAGAGGTTCCCGCGTTGCGTGTCAACGACCAGTACTCGCATTCGCTTATGTTGGTCAAAGTGGCTTCTCTCAAGGTGTTGTTATAGGTTGGGTGGGCGTCGGCATCCACATACTGCGCAGTGAATGCATCGGTAGCTGCCGATGGAGCGGTGATGGAGAGCGGCTGGTAGTTGCCCGAATTTCCAACAGGAAACTGAAAGGCAGTATTTCCAATCTTCTCCACTGGGCCATCAACATAGGAAACTGATGATGCACCCGATACCGAAGCGCTACTGGCCAGCACCAGTAAATTTGTGGAGGTAGTGCCTACAATTCCCTTGGTAAAGGTTACCACACCATTCACTAGAACGGGTCCATTAAGGGTAACCTGCGGCTGCGTAATTTTGCTGTTGTTTATGGTTACGTTTTGGTAGGTAAAGCCATCGGTGCCTGCCCCACTATTTGTAGGCCACGTCTGCAAGTAGCTGGTTCCCTGAAATATCAAAGTGGAGCTGTCGTTACACAGCAACCTACCATAAGCAGGTGCTCCCAAGATGAAATTACCCAAAAGATTGAGGGTAGAATTATCGTTAAGCTGAACTTCGACCATATTGTCGCTTGAAGCGCTGTAGGATATATTTCGGCCAGCATTTAATTGAGCGGTATTATTCAATGCCAAGGTAATTTTTGGTCCACCCGAATTTGTAAGAAGCAAATCGCGGCTTATTGCTAGCAATGCTGTATTGCTGATGCTTATTTGGTTATCAGCTACGCTTCCCGCACTTGATGTGAATGAAAAATCCTGTCCAACGGAAATAATGGAATTTTGGGTTGCATCCACAACCATGGCTGCATTACCTCCATTTCTCGAAACAAGAAGATCCTCATCCACAGTAAAGGTTCCTCCATTCCTCACGGTTATATCACCCGAATAGTCGGCGCCATTGTTGTAGTAGTTCACATTACCCTTAACCCGTAAATTGCCAGAGTTAATAATCAAACTAGTATTGTTGTTCTCCACCGGCATATCCAGCCGGGCACAAGCCTCATTATCGCTCACAGTTATTTTATAACCCTTTATGTGAACAATGTTTGCATCGGTGGGTATTTCGGTTGCAGGAGGCCCACCTTCAACCCTTGACCACGAAGAGGTTGTATTCCAATTTCCATCGGCAATTGCCCAAAACTCCTTGCTACTTACGTTGTTTAGGCATAATGAAAAACTGCCATGACTGGTATGGTCATCAATAGAAATCCAGTAGGCATTACCCGGCGTCAAAGTATCAATTGACAATGTCAACGTTCCTGAAAAATTCCATCCTGCTTCACCACACGCAACCTGAACCCCTGCGCTATTCCAAACGGCAATTTGCTGTCCACGCATAGAGCCCGAAGTTCCTCCGGTTGTAACGTTAATGGTTGCCGTATCTAGAATGGCGGTAAACTTAAACCAAACATTGTGATCGGTGCCACCACTCCAGCACGAACCGGCCGAACCATCGGCTGTAGCATAGGTATTATCATATGCTGCATCGGTCGAGCAAAAGTGATCCAGATTGGTAAGCACCACAGCACCCTTCTTAAAATCGAACCCCACCTTGTTGTTAACGCAGAGGGTGAACGTTCCATGCGTAGTTTGGTCGTCAACCGAGATGTAGTAAGTATGACCCGCAAGCAGGGTATCGATACTCATCGAAAGAGTTCCGTTAAAATTCCACCCCGCCTGGTTGCAAGCAACTTGAACGCCAGCCTCGTTCCACATGGCCACCTGCTGTCCACGCATGGTGCCAAAGGTGCCACCGGTTTTTACATCCACCTGCACCTCACCCGAAATGGCCACAAACTTAAACCAAACGTTATGGTCGGTACCGCCTGTCCAACAGGTGGGAGCCACTCCATCGGGTGTGGCAAATCGATTGTCGTACAAGGCATCGCTGGAACACCATGTATCTATATCGTTGAGCAGCAGTGCGCCGTTTTTAAAATCGTAGCCGGTGTTGTTACTTACGCATAAGGAGAAGCTACCATGGGTGGTTTCATCATCTACCGAAATGTAGTAGGTGTTGCCGGCGGTAAGCGTATCGATGCTCAACGACAGGGTTCCGCTGTAGTTCCACCCGGCATCGTTGCATGCCACCTGCACACCAGCTGCATTCCAAATGGCAATTTGCTGACCGCGCATGGAGCCATAGGTGCCACCGGTTTTCACATCAACCTTGATATTGCCCGTAGCTGCAACAAAGCTAAACCAAACGTTGTGGTCGGTACCACCAGTCCAGCACGAGCCGGCTGAACCATCCTTGGTGGCATAGGTATTTTCGCACTGGGCATCGGACGAGCACCAATCGTTAGTGTTGCTTAAAACCTCTGCTCCCGATCGGAAATCATACCCTGGAACATTATCGAGACACAGGCTAAAAGTGCCATGCGTAGTTTGATCGTCCACCGCGATGTAGTAAATATTTCCCACCGTAAGCGTATCGATGCCCAACGACAATGTTCCGCTAAAGTTCCATCCCGACTGATTGCATGCCACCAGCACTCCGGCCTCGTTCCAAATGGCAACCTGCTGACCACGCATGGAGCCATAGGTTCCGCCTGTTTTCACATCGACCTTCGCGGCATTGGTCGATGCCGTAAACATAAACCACACATTATGGTCGGTACCACCTGTCCAACACGGGGGCGCCGTTTCATCCGCCGTAGCGTACCTATTGGTGTAAACGGCATCGGAGGAGCACCAGCCGCCAATGGAAGGAAGAACTAATGCCCCGCTCTTAAAGTCGTATCCAGCCTTATTATTTGCACATAGGCTAAAGGTTCCGTGGGTAGTTTCATCGTCTACCGAGATGTAGTAAGCGTTACCGGCAGTGAGCGTATCCGCCACAAGCGATAGCACTCCGCTGTAGTTCCAGCCACCGTCGATACAGCCCAGCTGTTGCCCGTTTTCATTCCAGATTGCTATCTGCTGCCCGCGCATGGTGCCCGAAGATCCACCCGTAGTAACATCAACCTGGATTTCTCCCGACACGGCAACAAACTTAAACCACACGTTGTGGTCGGTACCACCTGTCCAACATGAACCTGCAGCCTGATCCTTGGTTGCGTAGGTATTGGCGTAGGCGGCATCGGTGGAGCACCAATGGTCAATATCGTTCAGTATAACGGCATCTTCCTTAAAGTCGAATCCCACCTTGTTGCTTAGGCACACCGAGAATGAGCCATGCGTGGTTTCATCGTCCACCGAAAAGTAGTAGACGTTGCCAACGGTGAGCGTGTCGATGCTTAGTGATAGGTCTCCACTGAAATTCCACCCCCCATCAATGCATGCCAGCTGCTGCCCGGCCTCATTCCAAATGGCTATCTGCTGGCCGCTCATGGAGCCAAAGGTTCCTCCAGTCTTGACGTCAACCTTTATTCCTCCGGTTTCGGCAACAAACTTAAACCATACGTTATGATCGGTACCGCCAGTCCAACACGAACCCGGCGAACCATCGGGCGTGGCAAAGGTGTTGCTATACTCTGCGTCGGTGGAGCACCACCCATCGGTGATATCTAAATACTTGGCATCCGACTTAAAATCGTAGCCGGGATTATTGTCGATGCAGAGCGAAAAGGTGCCGTGCGAGGTTTGGTCGTCAACGGAAATGTAGTAAGTGTGACCGGTGGATAGCGTATCAGCCGCCAAGGTGGATGTGCCGCTAAAGTTCCACCCCGCGTCGTTACAGGCAACCTGCGTTCCGGCTTCGTTCCAAATGGCCATTTGCTGGCCATGCATGGTGCCGTATGTTCCACCGGTTTTTATGTCAACCTTAATGGAGTTGGTTTCGGCCACAAACTTAAACCACACGTTGTGGTCGGTGCCACCGCTCCAGCACGAACCGGCAGAACCATCCTTTGTGGCATAGGTATTATCGTACTGTGCATCAGCAGAGCACCAGCTATCAAGAATGCCTAACGTTACTGCTCCCGATTTAAAATCGTAGTTAACTGCATCGTCTACACACAGGCTAAAGGTGCCATGGTTGGTTTGGTCGTCAACAGAGATGTAGTAGGTATGTCCAGCCGTTAGAGTATCCATGCTCAGCGATAGTGTTCCGCTAAAATTATACCCTGATTGGTTGCAGGCTACTACCGGGCCTGAGCTGTCCCAGATGGCCACCTGCTGGCCGCGCATGCTACCGAATGTTCCGCCAGTTTCAATATCAACCTTTACCGCGTTGGTGGTGGCCACAAACTGAAACCACACGTTATGGTCGGTGCCACCGCTCCAGCAAGAGGGGGCAGCACCATCGCCTGTTGCATAGGTATTGTTAAACTGGGCATCGGATGAGCACCATCCGTGAACGCTGCTCAATACCAATGCCCCCGATTTCATGTCGTAGCCGGGAGCGTCGTCGAGGCAGAGGCTAAAGGTGCCATGGGTGGTTTGGTCGTCCACCGAAACGTAGTAGGTATTGCCAGCCGTGAGCGTATCCATGCTCAGCGATAGCGTTCCGCTAAAACTATAACCTGATTGGTTGCAGGCAACAAGCGTATTTGCCGAATTCCAAATGGCAACCTGCTGGCCGCGCATGGTTCCATATACACCGCCGGTTTCAATATCAACCTTAACCGCATTGGTGGTGGCTACAAACTTAAACCAAACGTTGTTGCCCCTATCGCCACTCCAGCAGGGTACCGATGGCCCATCGGCGGTGGCGGCAACATTGGTATAGGCTGCATTGGCTGAGCACCACTGGTGAACGGTGGCTATGCTGTCTGCATTTACCTCAACATCGTTAACCGGTTGACTATACCCGCTAAGAGCAAAGAAAAAAAGGATGATAAGAATTGTCCCTACCCTGAAATTATTCCTAAAAACCATACTTTACACTAGACAATTCAACCATAATTTGAAAATAATGTATTACGGTAAAACAGCAATACCGTTGCGATAATAAATATCAAGGAAACCTATTAACCTTTCAAAGATATCTACTTTGTTCTATTTGTAACGAAAATGAATTGTAAACAGGCTGCGCAATTTGCTTAACCAACAGATATCGTTGATTAATGGCATGTTATTACGGTCTATTCCACAATATTTTAGCCATGGTTAGCTCATACTCGGAAACTAGAATGACGTGGGAGACCGCCAACAATCTGTTTCCTATTGCAGCTTCAAAAAATCACCATCGATTATCATTAGCTTCACACCATTGGCTGTGGATGAACGATGCGAGCTCAAATCATCGGAAACAACATAGGTCATCCCCTTTTTTAGCACGAATCGCTCTCCATTCTGTAATTCACTCACAAATTCTCCCTCCAAGCAGTGCACAATGTGTCCCTTCTTGCACCAATGATCGGCCACATAGCCGCTTGTATACTCAACAATCCGAACTCTTAATCCAGGAAACTGAACAGTTTGCCAAAGAGCAACACCAACTTCTCCCTTGTGCTCAGTTTTTGGAATTACTGTCCAATCGATGGTTTGGAACGGAATATTTGCCTCGTTCATATTCATTGGATTAGCATTAATTTTCAGCAAAACTAATAATTAATGCTTCCGCTGGTCGTCAAATCCTGAACGCTATTCAAAAAAATGTTTGAATTCAAGCAGGGAGGATTCTAATATGGTTGAACGTTGGGCTGTAAGGCCTATGCGGATTTCATGTTCTGTCGTTGTCTGACCACCTGCAAGTTTGAAAAAAGCAGGAAGTTGTTATAGTCTGACGTGAACCCGCATAGGTTTTACAGCGTGTTGGCGTTTCGTTGTTTTGCACTTCAATTTTTCCAGTTAATTGCATAATCCCCTGTCGGAGCTATTTCAATCCACTTTCCGTTTATCACTTTTTCGTTTTTGGTTCGATTATTTGTTAAATATAACGAATATGAAACTATACGTTCTCTATATTGTATATCGACCGAAAATTCAGAATTGCCCTGAGGTATAATTACTGTCTTAGTAAACGAGCTATAATTACTTTCGCTTATCAATGGATTATTTGTGTAAACGGATTCTTCTCCGTTAAAATAAAGTTTGTTGTCCCAAATACCCGAGGGAATTTCGACCAACACAGAATCAGAAGCTGTCCATGCAAACGCATTTTCTTCATCACTTTTGAAGAACGATGTTTTAACTATATTATTTCCCTTAAATGGTTCTAATGTAAATTCTTGAGCAGATGAAATGTTAATAAACTCATAATCCGATCCTTTCTTTATAAAAATTGAGTCTCCATCGTATTTATCGATATTATACTCAATTTTCTTAAAAGTATAGCCTTGTGATTTTTTTTGACTTACCAAAATTTCTTTTGTTTCATTTCCAGATTTGAGAATAATCGTGAAGCCAAAATCCTTTCCAGTAGCATTTTCCTTGACAAAGATGTTTAGCAAGGAATATGAATTACGAACAATACTAAACCCCTTATCACCCCATAGTGCATCCAGTCTCCCCAAACTATCTAATTTAAGGATATCATTTTCTCGGACCAGAACACTATCTAATGTGTAGCAGTTACCATTAATATTTGCGTTGCTATTTTGATTGACTATTCCCGCAATTGTCCAATTAGGATTGGTAAATGAAATTTCTATTTTTCCTCCTTCTGCCTCCATTTCTATTTGAGATATTGAAGGGTCAATAAGGTTAAATTCATTCTCATGCTCGTTGCATGAATAAAAATGGAAAGAAAACAGAATTACTAAAAAGATGTTTGCATTTTTCATATTAGATGTATTTTAATTATTTAGTTTTGCTTATTTGGTGAGTTTCAAAATGAACGCCAACTCGTTTATAACCCCACATTTGGTGGGGTTATCCCTACCATTTTGGGTGGAAAACCACACCTTTTGGTGTGGTTTATTCCCGACATAAATGTATAACTATTTTCTATAAATCATGATAAGGGGACTTAATTTCTTCAAACTACAAAGTCGCCAGATTCAAAAACACTAGTATCATTGGGTAGTTCCCATAAAAAAAGCGCCACAGCACCCAACCTTGATTACCGGAGCGCTGTGGCGCAGAAATATCTACTAAAACGTAACGCTAACCTAGGTTCTGCAGAAAGCGCTTGTAGTAGAGCATCACAATGGCCAGAATGGCACCCAGCTGGATGGCAATTTATATGCTTGTTTACCTTTCTCCATTATTCAATCTCCGCAATTTCACGAATTAACATTCCTAAAATATCGCTGCTTTCTTCTCCCGAACCATAAGGCAAAGCACCTTCAATTCCTTCTGTAATGTTTGGGTTATTCAAAAGTTTCTGGCATTCGCTCTTTAAATATTCTTTTACACTTGGATTTGAAGCACTGATATTGTCCAGTATATCGGAGCAGTTATCCAAAATATAAATAATGTCCTCAAAATCGTGGCTTTGCCGTAAATCATTTCCTCCCCGCGCATTGTGTGCTTCAAATTTCGCAGCCAAATAATATTCCGGTGGAAATACAAAAACTTCAGTTCCATCGGGAAGCGTTTTTTGTATTTTAATTTCAATTCCTTCTTCATACCACCGGTTACTAAATCCAAGGACATTTGAATCGGTTGGCATAACATCAACTTTAATGTCTTTGTAAATCCATCTGCAAATAGGCGCTCCTTTTGAAGTGTCGTTTTTAAAACCTTTGGCTCTTAGATTTTCTTCCAGTCGTGCAAATTGGAGCCTTGAACTAATTTCAATTACACAATCTACATCAATTGTTGGTCTGATTTCCGAAGCTGCCGGATTATCCGCATAAAGTTCAGCAACCGCACCGCCGACAAAGACCATTTCATCTTTCAATTCGCCCAAACCATTTGCAACAGTTTGTAGCATTATAATATTTGTACTAGGCATTTTTTAGGCGTTTGTTTAATTCGTCGATTGCAATATTTACTTCTCTAACACGCCCAACTCTAATAGTATCAACAATTACTAATAGTTCATAAAATAATTTATCTTCTTGAACTATTTGAGGTAGTGTTTTATATAATGGTTCAATGGCTTGACCTCTATGAGTACCTTTAGCATTCGGCCATACATAAATATCAATATCAGATGAAATATATTCTTTTATTGGTGAAGCTGAATGAGCAGTAAGAGTTCCTTTTACAATTGCACCTGGTTCAGTTGGGAAAACGTATTTTAAGCCATAAACCAAAAACTCGTTAAAAGAGTTGATATTAACTTTTCTTTTTTTACTATCAATTAGTTTTGCAATCTTACATCTATTTAAAGCTTCAGAAACTTCAGAAGGACTTATTCCAATAGCATTTGCAATATCAATATTTCTCCACTTACCACTTTCTATTGAAATAATCTTCAATAGAACTACAATATCTTGTGGACGCATTCCATTATGCTTCTTCATAATCACTATTATTAATTGACTTCGTCGATCTTCTGATTCGCGATTCGCGAATCACAAATATATCTATAATATTAACTCAAACAAAAAGTATTCCTTGAGTATTACAATCATAAGCAGTTAGTCTTTCAAAACCTTCTTTATCTTTATATACACAGCCAGTATCAATATTAATTACAGCAAGTTTAGAAAGAACTCTTTCTTCACACTTAGAAATACTTATAGGATTATGACCATGAATAATAGTCTTATTTGCTAATAAAGGATTTGTGTAGGATTCTTTGCATTTCCACAGCATTGAATAATAATCAGTAAAAGGATTTATTACATTATCATTAAAACCGGCATGAACAAAAAGATAATCCTCAAATGAGTAATAATAACTCAAATCTTTAAAGAACTTAATGTATTTTGGTTCAATATCTTTCAAAGAACTAATTTCAAAACTTTTCAATGTTTCATCTCCACCGTTTTGAATCCATTTTGAAATATTATTTTCATTTGCGTTAGCATCCAGAAGCATGGCTTCATGATTTCCAATTAGAGGAATAACATCAAATCCCTTCTCCTGTAATTCCATTATAAAATCTACAACTTCTTTACTTTTATCACCTCTGTCAATGTAATCACCAAGCAAAATAAGGTTGTCTTCTTTTTGAAGTTGAATTTTATTTCCCACCAATTCTTCTAATGAATCGAAACATCCGTGAATGTCTCCAATTGCAAAAAGTCTTTTATTCATAACTTAAATATTTGAATGAAGGTTGAAGGTTGGAAAATTGCACTCTTTTGCAAATTTTGATCTGTGAGGTAGCCTGTGCAATGTGCGTGGGTTTCCCAAACTGTCACGAAGGGTAGAAGCGGGTGGGCAAAAACTATTTTTTTTATTACACCGAACTTCAATCAATGCTTTAATCTTGTCTATAAACTATTTTGATTTCCCAGTCAATTTATCAATGTACCACTATTTTTTTAGCCATGCACACAACTCATTCATAACCCCACCTTTCCTATGTGGTTTATTTCCTACATAAAATTATAACTATTTTCTACAAATCATGATAAAGGGACTTAATTTCTTAGAACTTCAAAGTCGCCAAGTTCAAAACACAAGTATCATTCGGTAGTTCCAATAAAAAAGCGCCACAGCACCCGACCTTGATTACCGGAGTGCTGTGGCGCAGAAATATCTACTAAAACGTAACGCTAACCTAGGTTCTGCAGCAGCGAAGCCGAGCCGCTCAGCAGCATGTAGAGTATAAAGGCAACTCCAATTACAATGCGGTAGTAGCCAAACCACTTGAAGCCATAGTTCTGCACTATTCTTATAAATATCTTCACGGCAATCCATGCAAAAATAAAGGCAACCGCAAGCCCAATTCCCAGCAGCATTAGCTCGGTGGCGTTGAAAACCACCGGTGTTTTCAGTAGGTCGTAGCCCGTAGCGGCAAACATGGTGGGCACGGCCAGCAGGAACGAAAACTCGGTGGCCTGCTTCTTGTTCAACCCGTTGAAAACCCCGCCAACTATGGTGGCGGCAGCACGCGATACACCGGGAACGATGGAAACGCTCTGTGCCAATCCAATAAAGAAGGAGCGTCGGTAGGAGATATCCTCCAGGTCAACATACTCCGACTTGCGAGCCACCACACGCCTATCGATAATAATAAGGATTATACCACCCACTGTAAGGGCAATGGAAACGCCCAGCGGGTTAAACAGCACCGCCTTAATGTAGGGATAGGCCAGCACGCCAGCAATTCCGGTGGGTATAAAGGCCACGGCCAACTTTAGGTATATGGTAAAGCTCTGCAAAAAGCGCTTGTAGTAGAGCATCACAATGGCCAGAATGGCACCCAGCTGGATGGCAATTTCAAAGGTCTTCACAAACTGGCCGTTCATATGCATTATGGACGAGGCCAAAATCATGTGACCGGTGGAGGAGATGGGTAAAAATTCGGTTAGCCCTTCAATAATGGCCAGAATAATGGTTTGGATAAGATTCATGGATGTGGTCTATTAAGGTTTGCTCTCGATTCGGTAAGAAATAAAAATTTTCAAACAGGAAAATTCAAGGGAGCAAACCTACCAAATTGTAAATCGTTTTCCAAAAGGGATTCCAAAAATTGATGGAAAGTTAAACGGAGTTGGGAGAACGGAGTCCGAAGAATTGAACCTCGAAGAGGTTTAACATGAATAACGCCAACCGGACGGGGTTAAACCTATTGATGGGCATCAACGACACAAACCGGATGGGGTTGGAACAATTGATGGACATTAACAACACAAACCGGATGGAGTTGGAACAATTGATGGGCATCAAAGACGCAAACCGGATGGGGTTGGAACAATTGATGGGCATCAACGACCTAAACCGGACGGGGTTGAACCTACTGATGGGCATCAACGACACGAACCGGATGGGAGGGTGAAAATACCAACCCATGAAAATCAAGCCCAGAATATAGATACCGATAATATAATAGCTGGAACGGTTTTTGCTATTTCGAATCCCTCACCTAACAAACCAATACTGAATTATTATGAAAGTAAACTATTGCCTAAAAATAACTTTGGCCATAATGCTAGCCATCTTCACCACTAAGATAAGCGCCAATGCACAGGAGCAAAAACAGGATAAACCTGCATTAATGTATATTGTAAATGGAGAAGAGATTAGCGATGCACAAGTTCAGGAGCTATCCAAGGACAACCGCATTAAGGGAATGCGCAAGGGAGTATCGGACGAAGAAAAGGCAGCGCTTGTAAAAAAGTATGGGGAAAGGGTAAACAGCAGCTATATTGCCGTGCTCACGCTATATTCCGATGAAGAAATAGCCGAACGGGCAAAAATACCGGCTCAGATTGTCGAGGCTCAAAATAAAGCAGCCATTGCACAGGAAGAAAAGCAGGAGAAAGAATCAACCTTAATTCAGGTTGGCGATACGGCTCCAGATTTCAACGTTGAAATGCTCAACGGACAAAAAGTAAGGCTATCGGATTTGAAAGGGAAGGTAGTATTGGTAAATTTTTGGGCCACATAGTGTGCCCCCTGCATGATGGAGTTTAACGAAATTCCTGACAAAATTGTGAAACGCTTCGAAGGAAAGGATTTTGTATTTCTCCCGATTTCTCGCGGCGAAAAGCGCGAGGTTGTATTGAAAAAGATGAACATGCTAAAGGCCAGAGGCATCGATTTTCCGGTTGGCCTCGATCCCAATCAAGCAATATACAAGCTGTACGCCAAGGAATCCATCCCTCGCAACTTTGTAATTAACCAAGATGGCAAAGTGGTTTATACAACAATTGGCTACGACGCAAACAAACTTGAGGAAGTTGCGACCCAAATTGAAGCCCTACTGAAATAACGAAAAAAACTCATACTCAACCAACGCGGCTCTAAAGTGGTTGCAGCACCCACAGCTCCACCTTCTCCTCTTCGCGCCAGTGCTGGTTGCGGCGTGTTTGGGTGGAGGCTGCCCTCACCTTTCCGGTAAGGTGAGCAACGGCGGTAAACCGTCCACCCTCGGCCAGCTCCTGCTCCACCGGATGAACCGCTGCAGCACCAACCGTTTGGGCGAGGCTGGAGAATAGAATTACCACCTGCCCTGCTGGTGCAAGGTGCTGTGCCGCCTGCTCAAAAAAGCGAGGGAATAGATCTGCTGGGTAGTAAATGGCAGCATCGAGCCAGGTGGGCTCGTGCGTGGCGGGTAGCCAGGGTGGATTAAACACCACAAGGTCGGCAAGCTGAATACTGCTGGCAAACAGATCGCCGCAGAGCAAGCTAACCCTTTCGGCAACACCTCGCCGCTGCAGCTCCCCCTCCATGCTAATAATGGCGTTGGGGTTAACATCGGTGGAGAGCACGCTCCCAAAGCCATGCTGCAGCAGCTGCAGGGTAAGCACTCCGCTCCCCGCTCCTATGTCGAACACCACGCTTTTGGCTCCCGAGTAGGACTTAAGCCAGCCGTCGAAGAGCTCCAAGTGGTCGTAGCGCGTGGGGAAGTACACGCCGTAGTATGGGTGCAACTTCTGCTTCAGCAACGGTATTTTTATGCCATTGAGATACCACTGCCAGGCGCTGTTGAGCCCCTGAACATCGGGGAAGGAGAGAAAAAAGTTAGAGCATTCGGGATAGAGCTGCTGCAGCCACCCTATTTCAGGTGCTTTCCTTACTACCAGCCTATTGCCCGCGATTTCGAGGAGCAAATGCTGCGATGCCTCCCGGTATGCCGACCGAAAGTTCCGCTGCTCGTGATACTCCTGATTTTTGAAGCTCCAGGTCAGGAGTTGCTTCGCCTTTTCGAGTACGGCAAGCCCGGTGCTGAAAAAATCGGCCACCAGCACATCCTCCCCATCAATCAACATCTCTGCAGCCAACCGCAGGTCGTCGTGGTGACGAACGGCTGCCACCTCGCAGGTAATGTTAAGCGGTTCTGGTCGATTGGCATGTAATTTCACGCCCTCTTGTAAACCCATAGTGCTAGAATTATTGTGCAAGCCGCCCCCTGCCGTTTCTACTCGTTATATTGCCTATTCTTCCAATACCACCACTGAAGCTTTTCGCTATCGTGTACCTGCTCCGTGGCAAAATAAACGGCACATCGAAAGGTGTAGAGCATGCATATGTCGTGCTTAACGCCCGTAATGGCGTTAAGCTTACCATAAAGTTCCGCCGGATTCCTACCCTTTAGGTCGGCAATGGATCGAATGCCGAGGTTCCACAGGTCTTGGGAGCAAGCCTTCCCAATGCTGGGAATGCGCTGCAGCTCCTTCAAAACCACCTTCTGGCTACTCATCCTCGGCAAAGGTTAGCAGGTAGCCGTTGTTATCCACCAGCGAAAATTCGGTTGCACCGTAAAAGGTCTTCTCCAGCCCCTTTACCACGCTACCACCGTTTTTCATCTTCTCATAAAATGCCCGAATCCCCTTTATTTTTATGTAGAACAGCAATGAGCCACCATTTTCTCTCTTAATCTCCGGCAGCTCGCTACCCAAACTTTCGAAGGTTTGAAACATAAATGCAACGCTTCCGCAGGTCATCATGGCCCAGCTAAACGGAGCTGTTTCGGGCACGGTCATTATCAATTCAAAATCCAACGCCCTATAAAAGGTAATGGTTTTGTCGATATCCTCAACAAAGATATTTGGAGAGATACTTTCCATAGTTTGCATAGCCATACACGTAGTTATTACTCCTCCAAATGTATCAATTAAAGATGAGTTCGTTGTCAATTATTATGGCTAATAAAGTGCTGCAAATCTGCATACCATTTTCCAACCTAGCATTGGTAAGTCCCTGCTCATCGTTACCTTCTTGTTTTGCAAATATTTTAACGTCAAAACCCATACAGGTTAAGGAAACTAGAAATATAAACCTTAGTTGCCATTAAAAATTATTTTTTTTTAACACTCAAATATTGACTTTGCCTATTTTTTGTTAGAAATTGTTCAACGATTCAAAACCAAAACCAACCAGTATAATAAACCGGTCACCATGAAAATATATCACAACATTCCAAACCTCCCTCCTCTTCATAAACATATACAGCCGAATGCCGCATCGGCTTCTCTTTCTAGAGTGAATTTTTTAAAAATGTATGTTCAGACAATTGGTGTAAAATTATTATTCCGAGCGCCGATATTTGGAGGTGTGTCTGGTTAAATGATTGAAAAGGTTTAGATAATTCATTACTCCTTTCAACCATTAAGCTACCCACACCTTGCCAGCAAGGCTCAAAAGAGTCTTGTAATTACTTGTTATGTAGTGTCTCAGCGTTAAACTAGATTATAATGACTGCAGCTTCTTCAAGCGAATTGCTCAAATCGATGGCTGAAAAATTGCTGCTCCCAGAGCCAGATTTTCTTACCATGAAACAGGCTGTTGAAGGTATGTATGAGATGTTCAAAGCAATAACAGGCATTTCATGCGAGAATATGAACGATCAGGACATTATGCTTCCCAAAGGGAAAGCCATTTCGCCAGTTGCTGCCGCACACTGCCTGCTTGAGATGAAGCGAACCACCGTATTCCTTCGAGGCATAAAGTGTGCAATTGATTCGAAGTTACAGGCTAACCGCAGGGTAGAAATTTTATATGCAGGTTGTGGCCCATATGCCACACTGGTAACGCCTCTACTTTCATTCTACACCTCAGAGCAAGTAAGGGTAACCCTCTTAGACATCAATCCCGTTTCTATCAAAGCAGCAGAAACGCTCATTGTTTCCCTCGGGTTTGAGGGCTATGTGGCAGATTACATTTTAGCAGACGCCAGCACATATCAGGTAGATAAGCCCTACGACATCGTAATTTCGGAAACGATGCAGAGCGGGTTAAAAAAGGAGCCACAGGTAGCCATAATGCAAAACCTAATACCTCAGTGTAACGCCAATACCATTTTCATCCCGGAGCGAATTACCATTGATGCCTACTTAAAGAAGAGAGGTATTTGGCAAGAAGACCAATTAATAGAAGAGGGAGGCAAAACAACCCATATCTGTGAGCTCTTTTCTGTAAGCAAAACAAGATTGGAGGCAGCTAGCTATCGGAAGATTGTTGATATGCCTCAATCGCTTATCGGTCCATACGACCTGCTGCTTTACACTACCATCAAGGTGTTTGGCGAAGAGGTGCTGAGTCTTAACGATTGCAGCTTAAACCTGCCTCTCAGGTATTATGAGTTTAGAGACGGCTATCCAAAATCTATTGAGTTTTGGTATAGGCAAACCAGCAAACCAAAAATAGAATCTAAAGTTTTAGATTATACAACCAATTACTAACTAAAAAAATTAGAATTATGGATGAACCTTTTTTGGGTCAAATTTGTGCTTTCGGATTTGACTTTTACCCCAACGGGTGGTTGTTTTGCGACGGAACAACTCTTCCGATCGCTCAGAATTCAGCCTTATTTGCTTTAATAGGCACTTATTTTGGAGGTAACGGTGTACAAACCTTTCAAGTACCTGATTTGAGAGGAAGAGTAGTTGTTGGTCGGGGTGCTGGACCAAATTTAACCGTTAGGACTATTGGAAACATGGGAGGTACAGAGACCGTTGCTTTAAATGTAAACGAGATGCCTCAGCATAACCATACAGCTACTTTTACTGGGAATTCTGTTACTATTAAGGCTAATGCTACTAATGGCACAGATGCGACTCCTTCGGCTAGAAATATCAGCCTTGGTGCCACAACAAATGGAACTTCTCTTTACAACGCTGTTACTCCTGATGTTGCATTGAATGTTGGTGGTGGTGCTGTTACTGGAACTGTAGCCATAGCAAATAATGGACAAAATGCAGCTCATAACAACATGCAACCATTTACTGTATTAAATTACTGTATAGCTACCATGGGAATCTTCCCCACACGTCCATAATTTTTATTAACCGCTGATTGATATTACTAAATCAGCGGTTAATTTTATTAAATTAATTACGAATGAATCGCACCATTAAAATAGGGTTCCTTTTCCCATTTTCAACCATCACACCCAATATGTCGCAAGACATAATTGATGGATTTTTCACGGCAATACCAGAGTTATTTCGAAAGAACTTTCAGTTTTTTCCTGAATACATTGATAAAGGGAGTAACGAACTTGTTAAAACAGCCGTGAATAAGTTAATTATGTTTAACAATGTTGATATAATCTCTGGAATAGTAAGCTATAAGGTGATACCCGAAATTACCTCTATTATTGAGCAACGTAAAAAGTTGGCTTTTTTCTTCGATTTGG
>DATKVT010000215.1 GCA_035529935.1 Williamwhitmania sp.
TTCATGGGTTAGGATATTAGGACACTGCAGGCAGCGTCTCCGTTTCGCTCAGCGCAATTGCCCCACGATATTCGGTGAGGATAACCTTGCTGTCGGCTTCAACGGCAAACTTGAACCCCTTGTGATCGGATCCCTTTGCGCCGGAATCCCACGATGGCTTAATACGAGCTGGACGGGCAACGGTTCCAACCTGAAATCGAACGCCGTTGTCGTGGAAGAGAACAATACACGGAGTATTGTTTACATCGCGCGAAAACGCAATGGCCTGGGTCTTATTACCGGGGTGAGTAAACTCACCTTTTGGCCGGAAGGAAGAGCTGTCAATATCTCCCTGATTTTCGGGGGTAAGTTTTACCGTTCCCTCGGTGCAGTACACCTCACGCCAATACTTAGTAGCAGCAAGCGTGTGGGTGTCGGTAATTACGCACTTCTCCTCATCGGTAGTAGGATTGTCTACGAGCTTCGCCTCGGTACCTATCCACGATATGGGTATAAAGTGAATAATGTTGTCGAGACCGCCCATGTTTTCCTCACCATCGGGCCACTCAATGGCACCAACACCAAATGTAGCGCAGGCAGTTACGCCGGATGCTTCGGCTGGGTTAGAGCCCAAAAGCATGAATACCCCGAAAATCAGGGCAGAGAAGAGAAAGCTCAGTATCGATTTACTATTTTTCATTTTTTATAAAATTAGAAGGTTGAAAAATAGGGGCATTGCTGCCCCCTTATTGGATGTTAGGAGTAATCTCCGCTAAGGAGTAAACTCTCGGTGGTGCCTCCGGTCATGGCAAAAGCCTTTGGGTGAAGGTTCTTTATGCGCTGGCCAGCCTTGAACTGCAACCAAAATTGAATCCAGTTTGGATTTTCGTATGGTTGTCTAATTTGAACAAAGTCGCGATCGCCAAGTGAGGTTAACCCGTAATCGAGCGAACCAAGGGAACATGCGAAAATCCGGGTTCCGGTTCCCAGCATGGGAGAGGTTTTGATATTTAAGCCAGGAGCGTTAGCCTTTTCCCTGAGCATGGTTTCAACCACAGAGCGGTTAACATCTTGCAAATAACGGAACTTATTCCCCGTTGCATCAATAATGTTCAACAGCATATCGCCAGGAATGTAGCATGCAAACTGGCTATTACGCATCAGCGGATGTAATGCGCGCAACCAATCCAAAATGGTTTGGTAAGCCGTTATATCGGTTTCGTCAGCCGGAGCCGTTAAATCGCCAATAGCAATTAGGTTTTTCTTTGCTTCCGAAATTTCACCATCGGCAACAAAGTTATCCTGAATGGTGTAGAAGCCATCGCAAATGCCCATTGGGCTTTCGTCGGCCTCGTCACGCTTGGAGTGAAACGCTGCATCAATCATGTCCTCGGCTACGGTGGTAACCTTGGCCATCACAATTTGCGCAGCAAATGGATGCTCCTTGGTTTGGTTATTCACCTTGGTAACATTGTTCAAAATCTTCACCTGGTTGGTGTAGTTGAGAATGTTATCCTTAACGGCAGCGTAGGCCAACTTCGGAGTTAGACCCATTTCCACAAATTTAATGAGCTCCTGCTCGGAGGCATCTTTGTTGGATGCAGCAGTAACCGAAAGAGGTTTAAGCACACCACCCCTACGCTGCTGCGTAATTTCGATGTTCTCTCCATCGGCAACCTCAAGCAGGTTAATGCCCATGGCAGTAAACACCGGATCGAGAGTTAGCGATGGGAGTGCTTTTAGCATTGGATCGTAGGTTTTTGCCGCTTGGCTTAACCCCTCAATATTAATAACTTCAGCCATTTGTATCGTTTTTAAGAATTAGTAATTTTAGTAACCCTTCGCCTTCAGGTAGGCATGCCTTTCGGAAGAAGTCATGCTTTTTACAGCAGCCAAGTCCGGGTTTACCACAACGGCATCAACCTCTTTTTCAACCACCAAGGTGGCCGACTCGGTTGCCTTGCCCTTAAGAATTGCCTCCTTTTCGGATTTCAGCTGAGCAATTTCGCCATCCTTGGCTGCAATTGTAGCGGTGAGTGTTTCCGAGGCAGCGGTGGCCGCGGCGAGATCGTCGGTTGCCTTTTGGGTGGCCGCGTTGGCAGCAACCAAGGCACCCTCTACTTTGGCCATTTGCTCTTCGGAAAGTGCAGCATAGCCATCTTGGTCTGCCTCAATCTCGGTGAGACCAAGCGCAGCAAGCATCAACGGATATTTGTTCATTTTGCTTTTTGGGTTATTTGGGGTTTGAATTGGTTTTTTATCGTAGGCGAGAACCATCGAAACGGTTTCGTCGAGGCTGGCAATTTTGTCGATAAGGCCAACGGTGAGCGCACCTGGTGCAAACTCCATTCGGCCTTTAAAAATGGTTTCGTCGGTTATTTTGCTACCGCGGGTGCTCTTTACCGTATCAATAAATCCTTGCGCGAGCGGATCTAGCACGGTAGTTCGGGTATTATCGTATTCCCCATTGCGAACCTCATCAGTTAGCCTATTCTTATCCTCACTTAGGGATGATACTATATTGTGAAACTTAACGCCCTGCTGCTCCAATGCCGGTTGAACATCCTTAAACGATAACATAACTCCAATGGAGCCAACCTGCGCATTTCCGTTTTCGGCCACAATTTGGTCGCACTGAGAGGCAAGCCAGTAGGCTCCGCTTGCGGCCATATCGCTTACAAAAGCAAAAATTGGCTTCTGCACGTTGCGAATAACCTCACCAAGCACCTTTGTTCCGGCAACGGTTCCACCGGGCGAGTCGAGGTAAAGAATAATACCATCGATGGAGGTGTTGGCATCGGCGGCTTTAATGTAGTTGGCTATGGAGAGCATGCCGCGCGGACCGCACTCCTGATCGTATTTCATAAGGGGAGTGGTAATGGGAATGAGCGACACACTACCGCTCCTCCCACGACCTGATCCACTATTGGCCATGGAGGCCCTGGGTTTTATACCTTTAGGATATGCACCCTGCATTATGGTGGGCGCATACTTTGCTGGATCGCCTTCAAAAACGAGCTTTCCCTCGATAAGCTTAGCCAGCGCATCGACGTAATCTTGGGCAACCTCGGGATTAATAGCCCAGGGTTCCCGCATAATTCTTAAAAAGAAAGGATTCATGTGCAGCACGTTTATACCGCAATGGTAGTGTGCTGAGTCAGAACTTTAAAGGACTAACAGGCCCATTGGGGTAGTGCTCTTAGCCTGTATGGTTACTTCATAACCGCTATAATCCGAGGCCAGTGCTCCGGGTATGGTGCGGTAGGTAACGGTAGCCGGAAAGTTTACGCTGCCCATAACAATAGCTGCTCCCGATTCGGTTCCCAGCTTAGCCACCACGCGGGTATTCCGTAATCCAACCAGCAGTTGAAGGTTGTCGGCATTAATACCCGGAAGCCTAAATACTACCTTCTGCATAAGAAGTTCACCGGCATCGGAATCGTTAGGCTCCTCCGATAGCATTGCAGACCCGTAGGAGAATGGGAGTGAGGTCCACGCCTTGCCGTCGTGGAATTGGATAGCCCTACTATTACCAATTTCGGTAAAAAGTAGGATGTTGCTGATACCCGAAATGTCGAGCGAAGTAATTCCACCTAGGTTGTCGTATGGGGTGCTCATGGCTATAAATTTGCGGGGGACATGGTGATACGGAGTTTTTTAAACATTTGATACTGATCGCTGCGCTGCCAGCTCTTTTTTAGCATGTCGAAGGTTATGGCGTTCATGGTAAGGTTATACACGCTACAGAAGTCCTCAATGCCCTCGTTTTGCTCCCTCCCTGCCCTGGCATAGGCTAGCACGTAGTTGTGCATTATTTCCTTGAAGCCCTTATTGAGCTCCTTGGCCAATATATGCTGAAGCCTGGCATTTAGAAACGACCGATACTGAGGATCGGCATGGAATAGGCAACCCCCCGAGCGGGTTTTGAACATAAAAACGTCGCCTATCTCAATTTTTATGGAGCAAGGATCGTGGTTTACCGGAATAAAGTCCGATGGCATGCGCTGTAGGATGTATTTTACCTTTTGGCTAAGTAGGTCGTCCTCCTTGAGAACAATGGTAGAGCTTCCGTGAACGCACTCAATAAACTCCTTGAGAACAGGCTTAACAGCCACCGAAATTGTAAAACCCATTGGCCTAACGTTTTCACAAATATAGCACTAAAAAGAAACAACTGTATCTAAAAAGATGCAGTTGTTTCAAAAAAAAGAGAGGAACGGTATGTTCACATGTTGCCCTTCAGTCATTATCAATAATATAATTAACACCAAGGAGGGGTGTCTTTCTTTTTTTCTTTGCCCCGTTGTAGCTTATTCCATGTATTCTCGCATAAGTTGCTATTGTTAGAGGGTTAAGATAGGAACCACATAGCTCAATAATTTGAACCAAATCGTTGTTACTCAATTCGCCGTTATGAACTGATTCGCCAATCAGTTTCTTAATTTGTTCAATAGATTCAACACTTTTCATGTGGTTCAATATTTTGAGCTAAGGTTATAAACTAGTTACCGCCCATTCATAGAAACGGCACACGGTAAATTGTAGCATCGTTTAAAACGATAGGAAAATCTTTCATCTTAAGTGAATGATATGGAAATCCAAATTCTTCACAAAGCTTTTTGAAATTACCCCGGCAAATTGGCTCTTTGTCGGGGTAAATCAGAATAATTACGCTTTGTCTTTTCATTAGTAAACAAATTCTGAAATGTCGTAATTGAAATTTTCTTTAAGCATTGTATAAACTTCTTCGCCTAATTCTTGTGTTTTTTGAACATTACCATTCATCTCTTCAATTTCTTCATCTGTTAAATACTGATAGAAATTGTTATCGTTTGAATCAACTTCTTGAATCATATATTCTGCGATGTTACCTTCGATAAAACTTTTGTTATCGTTTACGATTTGTTTTGCTAATTGTAATGCTGATGATTTCATTTTGTTTGTTTTTAGAGAAACAGCTTCGTTGTTGTTTCATGATGTAAATATACAACTCATTTTTCTATTGTGCAAGTATTTTTGTAATTATTTTCAAAATATTTCTATTTATTTTTAGACAACAAACAAAAACGGGCGGTAACACACGGTATAAAACAATTGGGTATCTGTGGTTATTCGAGCATTTCAGCCCGTTTCAAACGTTGTGGTATTTTGACAGGTCAGAGCATCGCAGCCCAACCGATTTCATACCATCAACGTTAACTGCAAGGCTAAAGACCCGCTTCGTTGTCAGTTCGTTTTTTAATTACTTTGTTCATTGCCTTTATCAAATCATCTATAAAAGGCTGATGAATCTTAGGTATTTTATTTTTACGAACTGTTTGGCGTGAGCCGGAAAGCATCCGGCTCAATTCGCCCCAGTTGATTAATTCAGAAGCATCAATATGTCTTCTACCATTTTTAAAAATGTTTTCTTCTAAGGTGCCGGTATCAATTCCGCTTCCAATTATTCCATGAAACTTAACCTTTGAAAAATCTTCAATATTTTGAATAACTCGTTTTTGTTTTAAAGGGCTTAATTCTTCATAGGGCTTATCCCACGCCTTCAAATTTGATTCATGTGTTATATAATGGTCCCCCATAGCCACTTTTTCATGAGATGGCAGCTCATTCCATGTTTTAATTTTTTCGGCAGTTGTCATTGTTTTAATTTTAAAATTAAAATGATTTTGAATTTCTTGCTGCTCTTTCTCTTTCTTCCAAAAAATCGTTATAAGCTTCATAATTCTTAGTTCCGTCTGCATTCATCCATGATGCTGGAGTGTTTGAAGTAATACTAAGTTTTTCGTGTAATTTTTCGGCAGATGTTTTTTGGTTAGCTGGTTTCGATTTTAATTCGATTCCATTTTCGTCTGTTAAATTATAAGCCATTTCCTTTTTTACAATTCCCGAATTATAAGTAACTTCTACATAGCCAGTAGATTTTGTAATTATAGAGGAAATAATACCTAATCCCTTGCTTCCGTTTACCTTTGTTCCTATTTCAATCTTTGTTTTCATCGTTGTATGTTTTATTGTTATTTGATGAAGTAAAGATAACACATTTGTGTGACGCATGCAAGTATTTTAGTAATTATTTTCACACAATTGTGTTATTTATTTTCATTCTTAATAACAAAGCCCAGCAGTTAACACGTTGTATAAAACAAAGCGGTTTAAGTGGTTCTCGAAGCGCATCACCCGTACCAATTTCCCTGCATCGGGAAAATGGTGTAGCTCGCAATCCGCTTCGATTTCATACCACCACCGTTATAGCCAATTAAGACTTGCCCACTCGCTATTGGTAATTATCATCTTTTTACCATTTTCAAACTCTATTAAAGCATTCTCACCATCTGTTAGCCTTACACTATTTTCATTATCAAACTCGGTTTCCTTTGAACGCTCCAGCCAGATACATTTTACACACCCATCGCTCACGTCTATTTTCGCGGCTCTGGTATAATTGAAATCTTCTTTTTCTGTAATCATAATGTTGAAATTAGGTTAATGATTATGGTTTTAATCCTTAATCGTTGGCATCTTTTCGGCTCCTTGCTGAAATTGGGGAGAAGAAACAATGGCGTGAATTTTCTTCTTGCCCAAGTCGCCTTGGCAGTGTGGGCATTTGCAATTTTCGAGCAGATCTATTATTACCTGTCTGCTATCCGTTTCGCCAATAATTTTTGCTGGTTTACCCTCCCATAGAAGGTAATCGCCCAAGCCTGGGTTTTTCATTGCTCCTCCTTTTTTCTGAGGTTATTAATTGCTTCCGTATGAACCTCCAGCTTATGGTATGCCAACAGGGTTTCGCGCAGGGCCCTTTCGCACACCTGCTGAACAATGCTCCTTACCTCGCTGCTTAGGCTCGATTTTTTAGCCCAAATGCTTTCGATGTTGGTAAGGAAAAACGTGCTGGTTACGTTGCCTTCATCCTGCATTCTATCGTACCAATCTCGCTTGTAGTAGAAGCCTGGCTTTGGCGCAGGTCGCGACAACCTGCCAGTTTTTAGCTCCTTCACCTTTTGCTCCACCATCCCAATAAAAATAGGATCGCTAATTATTTCCCCCACCGAGTTAAACCGGTGAGGCTTCACCTTCTTGCTTCCGCTGGTGGCTGTTCGCTTTTTAGTTAGTTTTTTTGTCTCCATTTTATTAGCTATTAAATTAAATTTGAAAAGTAGTTTGTATATTAGTTAATCTCTTTTTTTCAGTTCAAACTCATACACCCATACCCAAGGGTTATTTTCCCAAGTTCCGTTACCGCTAATTGATTTTATGAGCCAATAAAATGACTCTACTGCAGATGTAACCCACATTTCAAACCCCTTGTAAGGCATATACATTTTGTATGCAACAATATCTTGCAGTGGAATAGTTTCCACTCCCTCCGAAATGGCATCGGCCTCGGTAATGCTCTTCAACCGTTCAACACGCACGTTGGTAATGGTTAAAAAGTAGCGTGCCTCGCGCTCTGGCATCATTAGCTTGCTCTTGTATTTTGGTTTATGGATAAGAAGTTCAGGAACAGAGTTCCAGTCGGTTCCGTAGGCCGTTGTTCGGTCTGCAAAATAATCGGGTATGTAGTTTTCCTTAACGTAAATTACCTCGCCAATTAGGTATTCTGGCTTAACAAAAACGTTATCTCCGGTAAGCATATTTAAAAAAATGGATTGACCATTTTTAAAATTATGCGCGGTATGCATGTAACGAGAAGGCACTTCATTAATTACCTCCAACCCCTTGGTTCGACGTGTCATTGTTTTGGCTCCTGCAGCAATCTGCTTTATCAGGAAATCTTTAAAGAGGATTCCTTTCATGGCTATTTCTCCTTTATTCGTTAAGTAACTCTTCAATTTCTCGTATAAAACTTCCAATAATGTATGGTATCTGCGGAACTACCGCGTTGCCTAAAGACTCAAGTCGGTCCACCCTATTGGGAATCCCATCATCTCCTCCACAAATAGGGGATTGAGTAGGCCAGCTGCTCCATGCCTCAAGAGGTAGCCCGGTATTGAATCCCTGTCTACCTGAGATGGTGGAAGCGCTGAGTTCTTCTTGTCCTGACAGGTTGGCGTTGGAATAAGCTCGCCCCGCTTTATCATTCTGGTAAGGCAGTTCTGATTCATATTCTTGCTCGCCTTTTTTCCTTCCAGTGCATAAGGCGTTGGCAGCAATCCACTGTGGGCATAATCTATCAGCTTGTAGCTGAAGTTCTGCCCTGTTTTTTTTTGCGATCGGCGGCCGAGCACTGGAACCGCACCGGCCTTTGCTTCGCTGGACGTTATTGTTGGAAGCAATTTTTGAATTGATGGTAATGTTATCTCCGAATATTTTGGACGTTTCGAACTGTGAAAGTTGCTCTGCACTAAATCCTGAAAGGTTGAAGTCGATGCCGTTATGGTTGGCAGAAGGTTCCACCTTACCTGCTGTGCCAGCGTTCCCGTTGAACCACTCACTCCATGCGGCTTGCAGCTTTCCATTAGCGTTGCTGTTGGAGTTTTTATGAGCGATAATGAAGATTCGCTGCCGCTTGTGCGGGGCGTTGACACCTGCAGCTGGAATAGACAGTATGATTGGTTGCCCATCAAGTGTTGACGGGAGCGAGTAGCCATCTGCCTCCAATTGCTCGATGATCGAGGGTAGAATGTTTTGGTAGTAACGGATGGTTTGCGCACTATTTTCCACTGTAGAAAAACTATTCTTGAGCGCCATGCTGGTGATGCCAGGCACATTTTCAGCAATAATCCAGCTGGGTTGGGCTTCCCTATACGCTCGGCGCATTTCCGGCCAGAGGTAGCGGTCATCGTGCGAGCCTCTCCGGAGTCCGGCAATGCTGAACGGTTGGCATGGGAATCCTCCGCTGAGAATTGTAGCATGGTTTGCATATACGGTGAAGTCTGTTTCATAAATGTCGGTGTGATGAATTGCGTTTGGAAATCGTTTTTTAAGCAGCTTATAGGGAAATGGCCTATTATCGCAGGTGGCAATGGTTCGAAATCCAGCCCACTCAAGCCCTAGGTCTATGCCTCCAATTCCGGTAAATAGAGAAATGTGGGTTAGGTCCATGGGTGTTCTCATTACATCAACCCCCAGCTATGCATTAATGCCAAAGCCAACGTGGCTAATACAATAACTGCCGCAAAGCCGCCAATAAGCCCAATTATAGCAAGCAGAAGTATAAATATTGGACCTTCCGGCTTGTCGTTCTCAGCGCTTACGTGGTTGTATGGGCTGGTGTGGTTTAGCATTTTAGAAATGCGCTGCTCTTTGAGCATGAATTGCCTTTCGGATTCAATCCTGGCTAATTTTTTATTTGTGTTCATGGTAGTGTGTGTTAAATGTTAGGATTCTATCTCTAGTAAATTATTGGGTGATTCCTTGCTGCTGCAGGCGCATTCGGCTAATCGGATAAGGCGGGTTACCGTTTGCTCCAGCATAACCCGGTCGCCTCCGCATAGGGGGCATGGTTCCGTTGTGGTTGTGCTGCCGTGGTGGCTGCTGTGCTGAAAAACCTCTAAGGTTCCGTTGCCCTTGCACCTTGGGCACACTACTGTTAATGACTTCATTGGCTATGTTTATTAGAGTTGTAGCATATTCGTATAGTTCAGCGGGATATTTTGTCTCGAGCAATAGTTCTATCGTTTTTTTCCCATGCGATACGGTAGCGTGGTCCTTCTCAAATATTTCTCCAGCCTCAGTAAGGGTGCATAGCTTATTATTTATAAGCGCGTAAAAAACTACCTGCCTGGTCAATACCAGAAACCTACGCCTATTCTTATAGGTCAACGATTCCTGAGTAAATCCCGATGCTGCAATAATTGCATTGGCTACTCTTTCGTATCTCATTGTTTCCATTGCTATTCCTCCTTTTCGTTTAAATTACTTTGGGTGTAGAATGCGCCTCTATCGGTGCTACCTATTGCGGGTTTAAACCCATCGGTGGGGAGCCTTAACCTCCGTATGTGGGTGTAATCGTTGCTAAACTCCCACTCCCGCATCGAAAGAAAACCTCCAT
This sequence comes from Williamwhitmania sp., assembly GCA_035529935.1. NCBI lineage: Bacteria > Pseudomonadati > Bacteroidota > Bacteroidia > Bacteroidales > Williamwhitmaniaceae > Williamwhitmania > Williamwhitmania sp. Next base: position 9,974 of record DATKVT010000215.1, read on the forward strand.
CCATGAGCATTTTTACCGTTGCCACAAACTGCTCGGGGTTTTTCGATAGCAGGTTAACGGCTATTGGTTCACCCACTTTAACCGTGTTTGTAAGGTATTGAAGCACTTTATCGGCGTATTCCATTGCTTTAAAGAAAAAATTAAAAATCTTAAAAGAGACACTAAAAAGTAAAAAAAATGAACTAACACAACTAAGTATCAATAAACCAGTAATTAAGCAAAACTAACTTCTTCATTTTTAACCTTTTTTTAGTTTTTATACAGTGTTTTTTGAAATTATGAAAGTTTGTTAGTTTTTGTTAGTTATAGTTAGTTTATTTTTTAAAACCATTTAAGAAGATAATATATACATTAATAGAGAGTTAGTTCAGTTAGTTGTGTTAGTTTACTTTTTATTGTCTATTCTAGCGTTTTTAAAAAACTAGAATGGAAAATCACCTTGTTGCAACTCTGTTTTTGCTAACTCATTTTCCTTAACATCTTCTACCGGAGTTATTTTTTTATTCTCCGATTCCAAAATGTAGTTGATATTAATTCCAATTGCTTCATAATCGAAAGCATAGGCCGTAGTAATGTTTAATCGCTTGGCCTTTCTTGTTTCGCCCCAATCTCCTGTTACCGTTTCCTCAGAGAAACCACGAGTTTGCTGGTCCATTACTTTAAACGCCATACTCTTTTTAAGACCCAAATATTCTTTACTGTTTTGTAAGTAATACTGAAGGGTGTTAATTGGGAGTATTTTATCGCTCGATATTTTACCATTTTTGCGATAGAGTTGAAAAATTCTGGTGTGATTTATAAATAGAACGGTTTTTGGAGTACTCCATTCAACATCTATTTTGTCAGTTTTTAAAATGCTGAGATGTTCTATTCTAAAATCGGCCTCATTGAAAATTTGACCATCCTGAACTAAATAGGCTACAATATTCCAGAACGTTGATAACTCATTGCTTCTTACGGTCTCTACACTCTGGCGCATTAGATATTCTGCCGAAAGTTTTATTATTTCCTTTGATGAAAAAGGAAGAGAAATATAACTTTCTAAGCAGTGGTAGGTAGCTGCAATAACAGTCCAGTTTTTAAAAACACGTTCCTCTACTTTAACTCCGGCAATAATCTTATTTATTTCAGAATTAACATACTCCCATGAATACATATATCCTTCTATTATTTTGCTTCGGTGAGTTAAAATAGAGTTTGTTATATGGCTTAACCCTTTTTGATCGATGGCCATTAATTTATCGAACTCATTAGCCTCCGATACCGTATAGGTTGTTTGGGTAAACGTTATAAATATCAACCTTGAAAATAGCGCATTGTCGGCAGTTGGCATTTCTTGACCAGTAAGTATTACTCCCGCATCCACGCTGGTTGTTTCGCGCTTCTTATCTCGGTCCATATTCATCCGAGTACGGCCAGAACCATCCCAAAGACCTTTTAGAAATTCAATTTTATCAATATCCGATGAGTTTTTATATTCATCTAGGTGGCAGCAAGCATTTCGTGCTTGACTAACCACATCGGCCAGCGCAGGAATGGTAGCGTTGTTGATGTTTGGAGCATTATTTTTGACTACAAAAAATGCCATCAAACTCTTTGCCATTGCACTTTTACCGGTTCCTTTCGGTCCGAAGATATTAAGTATTGGAAAAAACTTTACAGCGTTAAAAATCAGATCTCTGAAAAGAGTGGAGAGATAGAAGCAAATACCAATTTTTGCATTATCACCAAAAACTTTAATGAGTTGTCTAGCATAATCTGGAAAAGAGATGGTTCCCGTATCGACATGCACAAACTTTCGCTCAAACTGAAATAGTTGATCTTCATGGTCGAAAATGTTGGAGGTGGCAGGAAGGTAGTAGTTCTTACCCTTAACGGTAAATATGCCAAGCGGCGAAACCTTTACAAACGCATCGGTAAAGGCACCGTTGCCCCACGCCCAAAAGCCATCTTTATGCCACCCCAGCTGCACAATTTCGTAGCAGGTATCCGTTTTCTCGTATAGAAACCTTTTATACTTCATTAATTCACTTTCTCCACCTTCCCAAATGTAGTTGCCAAGGCCCTCCACTTTGAGCCTAAATTTAGCAAGGGCAATAAGCTCCTCCTGCTTAAATTCCACCATTTCTTCTGCTCCAAACTCATTGCGAATTTTAAACAGTCTTTTGGCATTTATGCTTGAAACATGGAATAATGGTTCAATAACAAAGTTGGAGGCGCGCTGGATCCCAAACTTGCCGGAGAAGTGTAGGCAGTTGTGATCGGCGTAGAAGCCATACTTTTCGAACTCCTTTGAGTTCACATTTTTGGGTAGCTTGCTCTCCTCCTTTGGCTCGGTTTCGGCCAGAATGGCCTTAACGCGATCGCGCCACATCTTCTTTGGCTTAAATACCTGCGAAAGGTTGTGGATGTAGTACTCAATTTTGGAGGAGCTCCCGGTGCTGGCAATAAGGTGGCAAAGATCGTCAATGGCCGATTGCTTTTTTTCTACCGAAACGTTATTCAGCAGCCTTTCGGCCATCCACATAATAAAGTCGTAGGTGTGCTCCTTCCGGTATTCCTGCAGCTGCTTGGTGGTTTTAAAGAAGGAGTCGGCATCGTGCTTTACGCGCGAACCATCGGTGTTAAACTCCTCTGGAAGGTCGAGCACAAACACATCAAAGCCCTCCTTTATGAGCATGTTGCCGTTTCGCATTACCGACTTATACCCGGCATTGTCGGTTTCGGAAACCATTATAACGGTGCTGCACATCCGCTTTAGCTCGCTGCAGTGCTCCAGCGTGAACCCGGTTCCCATTGCCGAAACAGTGTTGCCCTGCTTCAGTTCGTGCATGCGAATTACGTCGGGGTTTCCTTCCACCAGAAAGGCTGTTTCTGCCTTCATAATTTCGCTACGCGCCTGGTATATGCCGTAAAGGATGCTCTTTTTCTGGTAGATGGTTGTTTCGGGCGTATTGAGGTATTTGGGCTGACCGTCAACCTCCTGCAGCAACCTACCGGTAAATGCTACAATGCGTCCATACTTGTTGTAAACCGGAATGGTAAGCCTTCCGCGGAAGAAGTCGTATAGCTTGCCCTTACTTTCGGCCAGCAATCCAGCCTCCTTTAGTATCTCCAGCTTCACGCCATTTTTGGTAGCCCAATCCTTTAGCCCATTCCAATCGTCGGGAGCCCAGCCGATGCCAAAGAGCTTAATGCTATCGTCGCTCCACCGAGCGGTGGCGTAAGCCTTGGCCTCGCCGCTGTTGGTGTAGGCTTGCTGAAAGTAGCGAAAGGCTACCTCGTTGGCCACCATGAGCGATTCGCGCTTATCGTGCTCCTTAATCTCCTCCGGCGAGGAGTCGGTAAAGGGAATTGGTATACCAAACTTATCGGCAATACGCTTAATGGCCTCAATCCACTCCACCTTATCTACCTGCATTACAAACGACACTGGTCCTCCGCCTGCCTGGCATCCAAAGCACTTGAATATGTTTTTGCCAACGTGGACCTTAAAGCTGGGCGTTTTTTCGCCGTGAATAGGGCAGCATGCCTCCAGGCTAGCACCCTTCTTCTTGAGCGTAACGCCCCACTTTTGCACTACCTCTTCAATGTGAAGATCGTTGATTTTATCAATAATATCTTGTGGAATCATTTTACCGTTTTTTCAGGTTTCCCTTGTTAGGGTTAATGAAGATGATAGTTTTGCTATCGATTATTCGGCGCTCCATCCCGGCAAGGCCCTCAATGCCGGTTGCGATGGGTTTCGTTCGTCGGGCCTTCTCCATGGCATTGCCAATGTGAACGCTATCTTTTGCTGGCATGGCTAAAAGGGCTTAAATTGGTTGAGCACCAGGTAAGGTGAGTATTCCGTTTTCCCATTATCAGCAATCCACTCGTTGGAGTTCACAAAAATGGTAGCCTCAATCTTATCTCCCTTTTTAAGGTCGCAGTGCTCGTGGAACCATAGCAGCGTGAAGTTTTTATCCTTTGTGTTTTTGTTGGAGTCGAATCGGTCAACGTAACCGGGCTCAATAACCAATATTTTGAATAGATTTTTTGCCGCGTTGGGTCGCTCAACTCCCTGAACGATAACCCTAGTTTGTGGAATTTTCATGGTAGTTTATTTTCTGTGTGTAATATCATATAGTGCCGAGTCGAATTGGTGAACAAACTCGCGTTCATCTATCAGCATAAGATCGCAGCCTTCTGGCTTGTGGGTAAAAGGATATGGATTGTGGGCTATAGAAACCGTTTCGTTTACCCGCTTAACCTCAAGGGAGGTGCTTTCGCCGGTGCTTACAAAGGAAGTTCCTGTTGGGTGCTCAATTCTATAGTAAGGCATTGCTCTGCTTGTTTAATTAGTTCGTGTAGCTTTTCGTAAACCGCCTCGTGGTTGGAGGCTCCTTCACCTGGAGCAATTGCAAGCAGCTCGCTCCGGTGGCGTAGTATGAATCCGGCAATTTTAATCTCCGAATTGTAGGGGTAGGCCAGCAGCAACCGCTTAACGGCTTCCGTAGTGTTGGCCATTGCCAGGCTGTTGCGCCTGCTTCTATTGTTGCGGAGTATAATCTCCCGCTGCGCAATCACCTTCAACAGAAAGTTTCTCGCGTATTGTTGGGTAAATTCCATGTCGCCTAATTTGGCACTGTTCAACAATGCTGTCCATTGAATCATCGTCTCCGGACTCAATTTTGCCGCTAACCATATATTCGGGCTGTATGGGTGCTCCGTTTTCGGCGTGGAGAATGAGCTTATTGGCGGCTCTGCAAAAAACATATTCGGCCATAGCGCCCTTGCTATCCCTGTATCCTTCGAGCATGGCTACAATGTGGCATCGGGTGCCAATGGTAAAAATATCGTGGGCGAGGAGTGCGCCATAGTCAAGGAATGGCTTCTCCTTGGCAATATAGTGGGGAATAATAACGTCGAACCCTTTACCTTCAAAAAAGGCTTTTGCTTTTAAAAAAGCGGGTAGGTTGCCCTGTTCGATCCCTGTCATGGGACCAGCAATGTAAACGGTCATATAGTTAAGGTTTAAAGTGAAACGATGTTGTTCTTAATGGCAAAGGTTACGAGCTCCGTTTTGGAGTTTATGCCCATTTTGGCATAGATATTTCGCTTGTGAACCACGAAGGTTAACTCGGAAATATGGAGCTTGTCGGCAGCGTTTTTATCGGGAAATCCCAGCGCAATTTCCTGTATCACCATAATCTCCCTTTTGGTAAGGTAGGTATCACCAACCTTCACCATTTCGCAAATCTTACCCTCAAATGGGCAGGCGTTTCGGTGGCCGCAATCCCAATATTCAGGAAGAAGTTTTTGGGTTTCGGGGTTTAAGTCGGGATTATTGTCGAAGCCACCAAATCGGCAGGAAACATACTGAATCAGCATTTCGTTAATGTCCGATTTTCCCATGGAGTGCATGCTCTTAATGGCAGTTGGGTTTTCGAGCATATAGTCTAAAAAGATGGTCTTAATATCCTCGGGCAAATCGTCGAAAAGTTGAATTTTGCCATCGAACGATGCTTTTAAAATACCCTCGTGCATAAAAACCTCTAGGTTATTATCGCACAATCCGGCCGGTAGGTTCATAGCGATTGTATTTTAGCGTTCAGCTCTTCCTTTCGCTCCTTATTTTTCTGTGCAATCTTAACGGCCTCCTCTAGAACTGCAATAGAGTAACGTTTTCCCCTAAGCACTGCGTTAACATACTGCTTAGTAACCTTGAGCGTTTTTGCTATTTCAACCCTATCGCCCCAGGTGAGATGCTGCCTAATAGTGTCCAAGTTCATGTCTCCCATTTTTTTGGTATTTACTTTTGTTGTCAAATGATTTACATTTGTGTTTGTATTGTGTCACAAATGTATGTTAAAAGATACTAATGTGTATCTAAAAAGATAATTAATTGACGAAAAAAATACATTTAAAATGTATAATTCACTAGGTCAGCGCATTACGCTAATACAAAAATGGAGTGGATTAACTGCCTCCGACTTTTCGAAGTCGATAGGTGTTCTACGCAATCAGCTATACCGATACAACGATGGCAGTCAGCAGCCTAACTATAGCGTGCTGCATAGTATTTTAACCAGGTATCCGCAAATAAGTCCGCAGTGGTTAATGCTTGGAGTTGGAGAGATGGTTATCCAAAAAGATACACAAGGCCTGGTAGCCGAGCCAAGCGAAGTTTATGAACTAACGGGCCCCAACGATGCCGAGCTCCGTACCATGCTAAAAACGGTAAAGGAGGCCATCTCTACCTACATTTACCGAGCCGAGAAGAAATAGTTGTAGTCCCAAAAACGTCCCAATTTTATCACCAACACCATTTAAACCCCTTTAAATGTTGGCCTTTCACAAAACACATTCGACTGCACGTGGCACCACAAGCCGGAAAGATAACTCTTTCCGGCTTTGGGTTTTTGTAATGAACTCAAGCAGTTGATTGATTTTTAGATTGCCCTGTTTACTGATGTTTTAGCAAATTGTAGTCCCAGAAACAACCCGCAAAAAAATGGCGAACGTAACTGTTTATATTCGTGAGGATTACACCCGAAAGGATGGAACTAACTCGCTGTATGCCAAGTTCTACATACAAAGACAGTCGGTAAAAATACCAATGGATATCTATGTTAAGCCCGAAGAGTGGGATAAGGAAAAGCAGCGGGTGAGGGGTAATTCCAAGCAATCGCGCGACCAAAATCTAATTATAAGTAAGCAGGTAGATGCAATAAACAACGTTTTTGTGCGCTTTCGCCTGCAGCAAAAAACAATTACGAAGGAAGAATTCTTTAAGGAATACACCAACCCTACCATTTATGTCGATTTTTGGGATTTTATGGAGCGGGAGATCAAGAGCCGTAGGGGAAATATTTCGGAGAATACTTTTCGCGGCCAAATGTCTACCGTAAATAAGCTGCGCGAGCTGGTGCCGAACCTTCAGCCCAAGGATATTACCGAGGATGTTATAAACGACATGCAGAAAGGGCTCAAAAAAATAAAGAATGGGGGGAATACCATTCATAAGAATATGGTTACCCTAAAAACCTACATTTCCAAGGCTATCCGAAAAAAGTTGATGGAGCACAACCCCTTCGACGTGGTAAAGCTGCACCGGCATAAGGCTGAGCGGCTTTGGTTAACGGAGGAGGAGCTATTGAATCTTATCGACAAGTATAATAAGGAGTGGTTGAAGCCAAATCTGCATAAGGTGCTTGGCTATTTTCTGTTCTCGTGCTTCACGGGGTTCCGCTTGAGCGACGTAAATGCCTTTTGCCTGGAGAATGTTGTGGGGGAGTTTATAGTACTGCGACCTGTTAAAACAAAAAATGTGAACTCTAACATTGTAACTATCCCGCTTACGGATCCTATTCGTATGCTCATAAAGAAGGTGGCTCCACATCGGGTTAGGGGATCGGTATTCGAAACTTACTCCGACCAAAAAACAAACGAATATTTAAAGGATATTGCCGATATGTGCGGTATCGATAAAGCGCTCAGCTTCCACAGCGCAAGGCATACCTTTGCAACCTACTTTCTATCAAAAACAAACGATGTGGCTACGCTGCAGCGCTTGCTTGGCCACGCATCCATTGCCGATACAATGATTTACGTGCACATTTCGGAGGAGAAGAAGGTAGCACAAATGCACACCGCGTTCGATGGCATTACTATTCGTAATGCTTAACGGTGTAGGCCGTAACCTCGTCAACGGTAACCTTACTATTGGTATGCGTTTGCTTAACCTCGTTTAGCAGCACGTTATTTCCATCGATACGGTATAGCCTGTCGAAGCGTGGATTTTTAAAGTTTTGCAACCCGCTAGTTACGCTTACCGGCTTGGCCGAACTAATGTAAATATTGGCGTAAAACTTCCAGAATCGCTCATAAAGACCATCGTCACCTACCAGCTGAAGGCTAATCTTATCATCAAACAGCTGGTGCGTGTTTGGAGCAGGGTTGTTAAATCGCAGATTATAGGAGTCGTAAAGGAATGGACTACCCCAAGCAATATGGCTGGTAAGCGTTTTATTAACGCCTCCATCAACATAGTTAACAAATAGCCCATGCTTTCCCCTATAGGTGCACAGCGCAGGAGTGAAATTAACACTATCGTTGTAGGCATTTAATCCAAAGAAATCATCAGCAAAATCCTTTAACTTTTCCTCGTAAGATGGGAGCATTAGCGTTTCAACGGTACCATCAAACGAAACCCCTCCCACAATAAGATTACCCCGTAACGTTGGATGGTCCATTGCAGGAACGCAAAGCGATGTTTCAATTTTCTTAGCGTTATCCTCGGTGGAAGTTATATCATAGTCGCGGCTACCAACGAGCGTTGAAATATACTGCCAGGCTGTTTTATCATCGTTTTGAACCCAATGCATAAAAAAGTAGCAGTTCATCGACAGTACCAATATAATTTTATCGGGGTAGTTCACCCTATCGGGAACAGAACGATCATCTAGGTAGATGGTTCTTTCTGGGTAATAAATTCCAGTATTAACGTATGAGAACGGTAACCCTTCTATAAACGCTTGGGAATATTGAGCAGGCTTGGCATACTGAGACGATAAATGGTCGCTGGTCATACTCAGCGGCCTGGCATCATCGGTTATCACATCGAGCTTGCCGTTTACGGTAATTGGGTCGAACTTAAGGCAAATATCTTCAATACTGAGAATTTGAGCTTCCCGCTTATTCATATCCACCGAGAAATGAACGGGGAACTTGCCTTCTATCCAGCTAATAAAGTTACTTACGCTATCGCTTGGAAGCAGCTCGTTCCAGTGAAGATAACCGTCGCGTATGGGCATGGTAGCATTATTAATTATTGCCATGCGGTTAAATTCGTCGATAGTATCTAGAAAATTGTATGAAACTCGTATGCCATACGACTGAAATATGAGCGAAATAGCGGCATTAAGGTATAGGAATGGAGAGAAATCGGTAAGCCCAATCACCGTGCTTTCATTCCTTTGCCAAAATTCACCATTATTTAGGTTTGGTGCATTCAGAATTCTAAAATTTACCTGTCCTGCAGCGTCGGTACTGCGAGAAATAATTACAGGGAAACAGGTAAAGTATTCGTTTGGCCACACCTTATCAACCGATTCGCTAACTCTAGCGAACCAGGCACCCGTTTTATCGTAAACAGTTCCAGTAAAAGTCTCATCGGGGAATGATAGCTCATTCATTGGCGTATTTTTTGCCCACTCCCAGAACGCGCCCTCGTTTATCTTTAGCGCCATCTCAACGCTGGTGGCATCGAGGTCTGTAATTTCGCTATTCCCACTCAGCTTAATAGTTCCGCTTTTAATGGTGGTTGGAAAATTAACCGAACCAATGGTTTTACCGGTAATTCTATCGGGGTGCTGAAGCCGTAGCATGTTCCGCTTGCTGCGCGAAACCTTAAAAGGCAGCGAGCTACTTCCCTTGTCGTTAAAGATTGGACTTGTAAGCGATACCGAAATGGCGGTATCGGGAAGCAAATCCAGGTTACTATTGTTGATTGCGATTTGTAGCATAGTTTCAATTATTAACCAACTCCAACAATTAACCAATTCAATCTCGCCCTGTCGGCAATAAACATAAATCCGGTATTATAGGAGAGCGATACCGAGCTGGTATTTCTTACCGTTTGACCACTTACAGGAACAACTGAAACTCCCTGAGTGTTGGTGGTTACAAGCAACACTCTGCCATCGTTGTAGTAAATGGTTTGGCCATCTACCACCTCCGTAGCATTCATGTCGGGTAGCGTTACTGTAATGCTCCCGCTGGTGTTAATGCAATTGATACAAGTTTTATCCTTGTCTGCGGCCAGCATGGAGTAGGCTCCAGCCGTATCGCGGATGCTACAGAGTAACCCTGCCACGGTCAATCGGTTTACGGCCAGCCCACCATTTCCAAAGGTGAGCGTTTGCGTTGCCATCTTATTTATTAGCTCGGCATTACCGCGAATTCTGAGGTGCTTACTATCAGTATCCTTGGTGTTGAAGTAAAACCAAAGATTTTGTGCCAAAATTCTTAATCCTGAGTATCCAATTTCAAAATTCTCGGTGTTCCCTGCATGGCTCACCGTTCCTTGATCGAGGTAAACACTGCACAATATTGGATTATTGTAGCTACCAACTCCGTGCGGTCCGGCATAGTAAATATAGGAGGTATCGCTGTATTGAATATAAATTTCGTGACGCACATAGGTTGCATTCTCAACCGTGAAGTTGGACTTTACCGTTAGCTGGTGTGCATTCTCGTCGGCAATGTTAAGGTAAACCGACTTAGAGGCAAGAAGGTAGAGCTTATTTCCGCTCGAATCGGTTGCCCAAATTTTAAGCATTACTGAAAGGCTAACAGCAATTACCCTAGTTTCCGTTGCGCCCGGTTCTGGAGCATCTACGCGCATGGAAAATACGGCAGTGGTATCATAGGCTCCACTGGCAGCATAAACAATTGTTCCCATTATGCTGGTGTATGGATTGGCATTAAGTAGCACCTCATTTTGCCATGTTCCACTTCCAACGTTGATGTTGGTTGGTGTTGGAATACCGCTTGTAAGCTTTTTTGCCGACAAGAGCAGCTTTGAGGATCCGTCGCGCAAAAAGTTGATGAGCTGGTTTACAAAATCGAGCTTAAACTTACCGGTAAATGTGGCTCCCCCGTCGGAAATTGACTGCTCCTTTTCGATACCTTCTGGTGTTATTTCGGCCCCGGCAATCTCTCCGGAGTCGGTATAAATGGCCCCTCCCTCGGTAATTACCGACATAGGCTTTGAAGTATTACCTGCCACTCGGTTAATGGCATCCTGTAAAGAACCACCTGCATATACGCGCGGAGTGTCTGCTCCAGTGCCTGCACCATTAATACCGGCCTGCTCGGTCCAATCGCCGTTAGAGTTTGTTGCCCCCACCTTCAGCAGTGTGCTAGCAACAACACCTCCAGTAATACTTGTATCTTCAGAAAATGCTTTCTTTAGGTAGGAAGCCTCGATGTCTGCAGAAACAGCCTTGCCTTTTGTAACGTATTTATAAAGGCCGAGAACTTCATTTGAGTTTAGGGCTCTGCTGTAGAAACGAGCCTCGTCGAGCAAACCATTAAAGTGATAAGGAACGTCGTTAGGATCGTAGCCAACAAAAAACTCATTGGAATGATATTGCAGTGTGGCGGTTCGATAGGCGTGTAATATTCCATCTATATAAAGATACATTGTAGTGCCATCGAAAATACAGGCTGCATGGTGCCATGATCCAAATAGTGTTTTTGTAGAATAAACGTCATACCACGATGCTCCATCACATAACCACCAAGAAATTGTTCCATTCGGCTGTTGAAATAGGCGGCAAAAAAACGTATTAGCCCATATACCTCCCGCAGTCTGGCCTGCAGCCATCCCAGGAGAGTTAAACCAAACCGAAAATGAAAATGCAGGGAGTCTAAATTTCGTAGAGTCTGTTGAAAGGTATTCTGTACCATTGAAACGCCGAGAATTTCCACTCACTCCGCTAGGTGCTGCTATGCTGCCATTTGCCGCCGAGAGCGTATTTCCGTTGCCTGAATTGTCCCGAACTTCACTAGCAAACGAAACGTTGCCAATCCAGATAAGATCAAACCACGCTGTTTCTCCAACAACACCATTATTCACATAAAAGAATAGGTATGGAAAGCTATTTACCTGTATGTTGTCCAAGCGAACAAACCAATTATATTGATCAATAACTACAGGGTTTTCGGGATGAACTAGATCACTACCAGAGTAATAACAAAAGCTTAGGATTGGGTTTTTGCTACGAACCTTAATGATTGCTGATTTTCCTCTTAAAGATTCACTCCACCCTCTTTCAATAGAGGCACCGTTATCGTTGTTAGGATTATCTGCCTTAATAGCTCCGAGCTCAACTGAAACAGCCACGCCACTATTGCCACTCCAACCATCCAAGCCCTTTACCCACTTATCAGCACTCAGGTAGGCCGGAGTTGAACCGTCCGGAATAATCGGATCGTCGTCGAAGCTCCAATGTGCCACTAAGCCTTCATCGCTAGGAAAAACAGCATTAGCCTGGTTTAACGCAGCGCTGGCAGTCAGGTTAATTGCAGCGCTGATGGCGTTAAGAATCTCTAACTTTCGAGTGTAGTAGGTCGAGAACATGCCGTTGAACGTAGCAGCATCAATTACGCTGGTTGTGGTCATATTGGCCAGCAACGGGATAATGTACGCATTCAGAGCATAGTACGCATCGTCGTAGTCGTCGTAGATAAGACTGAGGTTATCTGCCGCCGATTCTACCCCGCTAAATTCGGCTTGAATAATGGCCCATTCCTTTTTTGTGCTCTGCTTTTCGTTGGGTGTAAGTTTTCCATCGCTGGCTATATCGGCCAGCAACGCGTTGGCTGTATTGGCCGATGCTTGAGCCGATGCTGCGTTGGCTAATGCCAACGTAATATCTGTATCTGCAATTCTGGCCCAGGAGAATACACTTCCAACTTTCTGAAACCGATAGGCATAGCCCATCGAAGTCCAGTAGAATAGGTCGCCAAGGTGAATTTCCATAACCTGGGCATCGCCCCAATTCACAGCAGGAACATTGTCGAGCGTTGGCTCGTAGTCGAAAAACCAAGATGAAATGGTGCCATCAATCTGAGCCTGCAGCCCGGCAGCAATGGCATCTACCTCAGTTTTTTCAGAGTAACCGGTAAACTTGGCGTTATTAGTATATAAGCCCATTCCGGTCATGCCAAAGTCGGTCATGTCTCCCAACCGAGTGGTTACCTTATTGGTAAGCGAGAAGCCACTAATACCCTGCAGTATGTCGATTTTAGGAATAGCCGTAGCATCTATAACAATGGCATTCTGGCGGGTTACATCGGTGGAGTGGCCCAGCTGCACAATGGTATCGCCTGCCTCCGGTACTCCGGTTCCATCCTTGTCGGTATCCGATAGGTCGATGGTGTCGGTATCTACCGCAACTACCTTACGCCAGTAGTATTTTACATTGCCGTTAAACATTTGGCACTTCACCAAATCGCCCACCACAAACGGGTTTTGCATCTCGGTGGTCTTGTCGAGCGTGCAGCGGTAACCTCCTGTTATTGCCTCTACCTCCTTTATTTGTCCGTTGGCTACGCTCACAATCAGCATTCCCCCTACGCTGCGCAACTTCTGCACAATGAGTTCAAACACGGTCATGTCGTTGCGAACGAGCAGCGACTTAATCTCCATGCGCCCATTTTCGTCTAGCGAGAAGCCTTGCCCATTCATACCTGCCACAAAATCGCTGGAGGAAAACGACTGTAGAAGCACCTGCATGAGCTGCGTTAGGCCATTTACATCGAGCATGGTGCCAGCATCGGCATCCTTACCAATGCCCACCTTCTTATCGAACCGCTGGCTTTCGGCAAATCGGTTGGCTTTGCTTAGCTTGGCGGCATCGGCTAAAATGGTATCGAGGTAGAAGGCGTTATTTCCATTCTGGTTAATGGTTAGAAATGGAACAGCAGGTTGCTCGTAGGCAAAGGTTGCGCGGTAGGTATTCGATACCGGCTTTACCTGCGTATCGCCATACTCGCGCGTCTCCACAATTTTTTCGATAAAAACATACACGGGCCACTGAGCCACATCGGCTAACCCAGCAAAACGAGCAACCTTGTAGCCGTCGGCATGGGATATGGCAACAACCCCAGAGCCCAGGTTACTGCCATCGATGCTTAACCCCTGAATAATTACGGGACCTAAATCCTGCAAAAACGATTGAAACGCATCGAGCGTCTCAACCTGTAGCGATACGAGATCGTCGCCAAACCATTTTCTTACTCCTGTTTGCTGAACTTGCTCTTTCATTGGATTAGCTGGGGTTTATCCTCGCTTTCGAGCGAGAAAAGTATTGGTGGTTTAGCGTCTGCAACTAATGGTATTCGAAGTATTGTGTCAACAATAGCCACAATGGCTCTAATTAACTTTGAAAAAAAAAATCGGAAATCCCCACAATAGCCTCAATGGCCATCGACTTGGGGCCAATGTCGTCGGAGGAGATAACCACCTTGTCGGTTTGTAGCACCACCTTCTCCAACCCGCGCTCAGTTACCATGTAAACCTCCTCGCTGAGCGCCAACTCCTGCATCCATTCCAGCTCCTCGTTGCTCATAAAGCCAATGTTTCCCTTTAGGTAACGAATACCCAAGGCCCTATCGCTGCCCGTTTCTAGCGCGTTGCGGAAGCGGCTTACAACGGGCGTGTTGAATACCGTTCGCTGTAGATCCAGCTCGCCAATAAATTGCCCCGTTGCGGTTATGGTATCCCACCCGCCCAGCGAATTGCGGAAAATAATGGAGCGCGACTGTAGGAGGTTCTCGGTAATAACTTCGAACGATAGCGTTTGCGTGAGCGGATTATCGTTAAAATCGTTGAGTAAAACCGTATACGCCACCGCGTTGGTAAAGTGTGCAGGGCTTATGTCGAAATCGTAGAGCTTTCCGGCCAGCATTGTTCCTGTCCATAGTATTACCTCCTCGGTAGTTCCATCGGCAAGCGTTTTATTACCCTTTAGCGTAACGGTAGAGCTCCCCGCCGTTCCGTTAATACAGCGAACAATTAATAGGGTATCGCTGGCAATTCGGCGCTTTGGCGAATTGGTAAGGAACATATTGCTCGATTGTATTTGCTGGGCAAACGAGCTATTTGCTGCCTCCAGCTGCTTCAGATACCAGTCGGAGCAGCCTCCGGGTATTACAAGGAATGTTCCGCTAACATTGCTGTAGGCAGAAATGGTGAACGGTATGCCAAAGCCTTCGGCTATTTGAAAGGTGAGCGTTCCTACTGCGCCGGTATCCTGGCTAACAATGCCAGCAGGGAATGGATACTGTAGCGTAGGCTTAATGGCCGCATCTACCACGCTCTGTATGTCGAACTGCGACACGCCGTTTTCGTCGGGTTCAACCGAATCGACCCACAGCTCCTCACCGTTGAGCAGCACGCGCAGCAGAATGGTATAAAATGCTCTCCTATTCCCGGTAGCAGAATCAATCACATTGTCGGAAGTGATTGCAATTCGCATGGCATTTCCGGAAAGGGAGAGCGAAGGAATTATTTGGCTTACTGTAAGCATCAGTTTACTTTAATTAGGCGGTTGTAGTTGATTTTCGCATGTGGGTTATCGGTCCACATATCCTGAACCAGCTCTTTTTTTTTGAGAAAACCCCAAAAACCCGGTTGCCGCTGTCGGTGAATAACCTGCTGCAGGTCTACATCCATTTTAAAATCAACAGATGCGGTGGTATCGCCCTGCTTTTGTGTTGAAATGTAGTGGAGCCATTTGTCGGTGTAGGAGACAAGGAGTGAGGTATCGCGACCGTCGATTTTCTTTTTTATTTCTGCATTGAACGATGCGCTTACACCCAGCATGCTCTCCTGGTATTGCTCCATCTTATTCAACTTTACGCCGTGCGCCTTTAGCTCGGCCTTAAGTTCAGGAAAGGCTTTTTTAACCTCCTTTATTTGCATTACCAAGGCTTTTACCTGCGCTTGGGTGGAGTCGGCGTTGAACTTTGTGCCCTGCGCCATAGCAGTAACGTTGCCGAACATGCGCTCGCGCGCTGCTTTTTCTGTTTGCCATAGCCCAAACAGGGTGTAGCAAGCCATTGCGAGCAGGACAAGTAGCCCCGCTCCAGCAATGGTTATTTTAGTTTTAATGGACATACCTCGATATTTTGTATAACTGCCTGGTTAACCTGTATTTTTTGTAAACACCATCTCCCTCTCTGGATCCGGCATCGTTCGTATTGCCCTCCACGCTGGTGGTGTAGGTGCTGGTGTAACGGTATATAAAACCGACGTGCGCAATCCTACCCTTGCTTTCGAACCAAATACCAAATACATCACCAGGCATAGGTGTGCGGTTTTTGAGACCGCCACGAATATAAATGGTGCTGCTCTTGGTAAAGTAGTTTGGTGCCCAGCCCGATTTAGGATTGGCAATGTGGTTTTGCGTTAAGCAGTAGCTCACAAAGGCTGCACACCATGGGTTTCCTCGTGACAGGTTGACCGATGCGAGGTAGGTTTCTACCATAGGCCCATCGTTGTGGCCGGTGGCCTCGCGAACTCCGATTTGCCCGGTAAAGGTGGATACCAGCGAATCCCTTAAGGAATTCTGACTAAAACCACCAAGGCTATAAAATAGAGTGCAAATAAGAATAGCGAGATAGCGCATTTTTGATAGGTTGTAAGGTTTAACATTCGCGTTTGCTCGGTTACGGTTCCGGGGATTGACTTATTCCCGGCAACGTGCCCTTCGAACTCCTTATCTACCCATTTGTAGATGCCTGGGAACGATAGCTTAATGAGTAACCATGCCACTCCGTTGAAGAAAAATAGCCCAATGGCAGCAAGCAGGTAAACCTGAAGTATTCCAGTATCGAAGGTGGCGGCCACCGGGTCCATCATGCGCAAAAGCATTGGTGAGAAATACCACAGCACAAGGGCTAGCGGAATGGTAAGGATTTCGTTCCAGTTGGCAATAAACCGCTTAACAACCGGATATGCAGCCCGGATGGCTACAACCACGTAGGCCAACAGTAGGCCAAAGAAGTGGTAAATAAGAAGGAGAAAGTTTTTCATTATTCTTTAGGTTTAAGGAAGTTTTCAAAGTTTCGGCGAATAATCGTGAGCAGTTCCAGCATGAGCTTGCGCCCGGTTATTTCGCTCATATTTTCATAAATGCTTACCAACTCGGTAAATGCCACGTATCCTGCCACAATGTTTGATAGGTTGCTCCAATCGGGCAGGAAGGTATTCTCCAGCACAAACGTGCTCATTATGGCCAGCACGTAGGTGGTGATTTTTGTTATGCTCTTGCGAAATCGGTAGCTGGTTAGCTTTCGGTTGGCCTTTAGGCTTTTCCATACGCCTAGAATCCAATCGACAAGCCATAGGAAAACTACGGCATGCACCATTTCGCGGATAGGCATAAAGTAGGCAACGGTGAGCAGAAAGGCTTTAATGCCTATTCCCGGAATTGTAATATTCATTGGCTGTATGGTTTGGGCACTCATGGCTATGGTTGGTCTGGTTTAATGATAGGTGGCAACTCGGCCGAAACGGGGAGACCTGTTTCCCTATTCGTAATGTTTAGCCTAAACTTGTATGCCGCTCCTCTTACCATGTTCCTGTTTTTTTGTCAAAAATCAACTATTCAACGGTCCATTTAAAGGACACTTTTACTGCTATTTTTTACTCACCTTGCTATCGATAGCGCTCACCTTATTCATTTTTGTTATTAAGTTAGTGTAGCTAATGTCGGCAGATATGCCCTTGCTCATGGTTTCGTTGAGCGAGGCAATAAGCGAAGCCTGCTGGAGCAGCAGCGCCTTAAGGTCGGCGTTGCCATCGGATTGCGAACCGGAAGCGGCAGGGTAGCTACCCGTAGCATGCTGCGGTACGCGCAGCGCCATAATGCTGCTAAGAATGTGGGGAGAATTCATGCGTATGTTGCGCACCGTGGGCGCATCAATAACCACCTCACCACCCTGCTCACTTATGAGCGTAGGAGAGGGGTAGTAGCCCGTTTTGGCAGCACCGGAGTAGGGTGCATGGTATGTTTTTCCATCCTGCGCACCTATAACGGTGTAATCGCCCGAAGCCTTTTGGTTTATGCTGGCCGAAATAACCGTTTTGGCAACAGAGAAAGCCGCCTCGATCAGTGCCGACATCATAATGGCCTTGGCTGTTCCGGCTGCGCCCCAGGTGGCAATACTTTCCGGTGATGCCAATGAACCAGCCCACACCTGAGCAATAGCCATGCGGACAATTCCATGCAGCGTATCGAGGGCAATGAGCAGCATGCTCTTTCCAAAGGCGGCGGCCGATAGCTGCTGACCAGCAATTTGCTGGCCTACCAACTCGCCAAACGCGGCACCTGTTTGCTCAAATATTCCTTTTTGTTCCTCAGCGCGCTTATTGGCCAGCTGAAGGTTTTTCTTTGCCCGATCGTCAGCAGCCTTATCCTGCTCGTCCCACGACTTTAGCTGAGCATCCAGCTCGGCCTGCGCCCCCTGCACCATATTATCTACCGCCTTGCTCGAACTCAGCTTGGCGTAGTTTTCAATATCGGTCATCTCCTGCGTTGAGAGCGATTGAAACTTATCGAGCATGGCCTGCTTTGCATTAACAAGCGCCTGCTCCTCGTCAACAACGCCCTCCTTGTATCTCTGAGCCGTAGCCAGTCGAGCCTGGTAGTAGGCCACGTCGAGCTTGAGCATTTCGAAGTCGTGCGTATCCTTGGTAGTTTTCTCTGTGAGCAATTCCTTATCGAGAAGAACCTTGCGCCGCTTATAGTCTTCTTCCAACGCCTTAAACGCAGCATCCTTATCGCCCTTGGCTCCGTTTCCACCATTGGGGTCAGTAGCCTCCGGTTTTTTTGCTGAGAAATCGGTTTTAGCCGATAGGGCCTTATCTATGCTATCTACGTAGGCATCGTAGAACTTCTTGGTTTTATCCAAATCCTGCTGCTCAAATTTCATATTCATAGCGTAAACCGAAATGAGCGTTTTCGATTTGCTGGCCGTTTCGCCCCACTTACCCGCTAGCTGGTTGGCTAGCTCTATGGACTTCATGTAGTTTTCGCGGCCACCCTTGGCCTGCAGGTCGGACATTTGTTGGGTAATCTCCAAAAACTCTTTCTCGGCTTGCTCTGCTGCAGCGTATCCGCTCTTGTCGGCAATTAGCTTGTAGTATTCCTTAAGCCCATCGGTGCGCTTCTTTGCACCCTCTTCGCCAATTTTCTCCAGCTCATCCCTGCGCGACTTAATGGCAATGTCGCGAATGAGTGCCTGCGTGGCCAGCTCCTGCGCCTTTGTAATTTCGTCGAGGTTCGATTTTTCTGTTAGCTGGTTGGGAAGGTATTGCCCATACTTCTCGTTAATGAGCTGTATGGCAGCAGCGCGCTCCTTGGAACCGGGGAGCGCACGCTTGGCGGCATCAAAGGCATCGCCAATGGCAACCTTCTCCTTGGTGAGGTTGTCAATAAACTCCTTGTGCGGGTTGTTGGCCAACTTTATTTCGCGCACCAGCTCGTATATGCCTGCAGCAAGCATGGCCACACCCGCAGCAGCAGCAACCCACGGATTGGCGGCAAGCGATAGGTATAGCTTCTTCATGGAACCAATAATGTTGTTGGTCCATAGAACCTTTAGCTTATCGAGCACAATGGATGCGTTAACCGCAACACCATAGGCTACAAACGCGGCTCCTGCAGCCAATAGCGTTGGTCCATACCGGTAAAGAGTTTCGGGAAGCATGCCAAGCACCTGCATTAGCTTAGTTCCGGTGGAGGTAGCGCCTAACATTATGGGGTTAAACTTGGATGCCACCACCTGAGCGGCCTCCGAAAACTGGTTTTTTGCCTGCGCCAGCTTTGCCGACATGCCGGAGGTATTCTTTTGCGCCTGCTCGTAGGCCACGCTGGTTCCGGTTACGGCCTTGGTGTAGTAATCGACCTGCTTGCGGTTGCTCACAAGTATTTGCGCTACCGTGTAGTTATCCTCCCCGAATATTTTAATTATTCCGTCGGCATCGAGGTTTTTGTTGGATAAGTTTTCGAGCGCCTTCCCCAAGCCAACCACCTTTGGATTGGTATCGTCGGCACCGGCCATCAGTTTTAAGAAAACGTTTTTAAGGTTAGTTCCGGCCAGCTCGCCCTTTACTCCCTTTTCGCCAATGGTTTCTATGGAGCCAACCAGCTGCTCAATGCTCAACCCAGAAATGCTGGCGGCAGTTCCCGATTTTATAATAGAGGTAGTTAAGTCGGGAATGGCTACGGCACCGGCCTTACTTCCTGCGGCCAGCACGTTAATGTATCGGCCAGCCTCGTTGGCACCAGCCGAGAATTGGTTCATGGTGCTGGCAAGCCCATCTACGGCCGGACCGGTTTCCATTTTTGCGGCGGCCGCCAAAATAAGCGCCTGCTTAGTTACCTCGCCCAGCGCCTCCTTGTTCTGTAGCAGCTCCGGCTTGGCCGAACCCATAAGCGTGTAGGCATCGAGTATATCCTTGCTGCTGGCCTTAATACGAATACCCGCGTCGGTGGTGGAGGTGGAGAGCTTATCGGCCTGCTCCACCAGGTAGGCAATGTTTTCGCCATCGAGCCCAGTGAGCGCTGAAAGGTTATTCTTGGCATCCTCCTTTGCAAGGGCTTCGTCGCGAAACTTCTCTAACCTATTCGATAGCAGCGTAATGGATGCCACAACGCCAATAATGGAGGCACCCCACTTGCGTACACCATCGTTCATGCTGCCAAACATGGTTTGCGACTCGGTGCCCATGCCTGACATTTGCGCCTTTGTTTTGGAAATTTGGCCGTTTACCGCCTGCAGCTGGGCTGCTTTTTCGGCAAAAGCGGCCTTCTCCTCCTTGGTATTCTGTGTCGATTTTTTTAGCTCGGCGCTCAGCTGGCGCTGCGCGCGCGTAAGATCGGCAAGCGCGGATCCAGAGAGGTTGCTCATTACCCCCGAAATATCCTTGGTGACAATTTTGAGCGCGTTTTGCTGCGCGCGGTTCTCCTTCATGGCCGCGTTGGCCTTTTCCCATCCGGTAAGGTCGTTGGCCTCCTTGGTGCGCTTGAGCTCAGCGTTTAGCTCCTTGGCAGCAGCGCGCAACTTGTTCATCTCGGCTTCGGCATCCTTACCGTCGATTTCGACCCGCGCCTTGGCAGTTTCGTTTATGGCCATATTGCTCTATTTTTGCGCAATATGGTGCGAGAGTAGGGCTAAATAAAGGACAGAAAAAAGGGATATTACTTGTCCTGCGCTCGACTTTATTACATAAAAAGAGGTGATGTAAATCACCTCTTTGTTTTTATTCGCTTGTGCTACCTAACAACATAAGCTCTGTTGTTATTATCACCCCTTCAAAAAATGAATCTGGCAATGTATTCCCTTGCTGGCTGGCTAGGTTGATAAGATAAAGATTTGTTGTTAAATAAGCAGCGACCTCTTTAGGGTCGCTGGTAAATTCTCTAAGATGTGCCAATGTTTTTTCCATAGTTGTTTTGAGAGTTTATTGGTTACTACAGACTACATTCAGCGCTTAGAGGAGGCGAAAGTTTCTACCAATTATCTGATGGCGGTTTTAATAGTGCAATTTTTAATGAATGGCAAAGGTTTATGAATTTATCGTTTATGCCTCGGTATACTGAAACTACCGATTGCTTTCTCGTAGGAGTAGCCCAAGTTTCAAGCGGTTTATCCTCCTTCTTGTATCCATATCCGGGAATATATCCGTCATAGGAGTGAACAATGTCGGTAATTTCATACTTCACGCGCCCAGGCTTAAACATTACGGTAATGGTGTAGTAAAAGTAATGGTTGGCTCCATAATCCAAAACCCCACGGCCCTTTATAATGCCATTGTCCTTATCGTCTACCTGAATAACGCTTTTGGCATTGTTGAAGTTATCCACAAACCACAGCTTAGCCTTGGTGTAGGTGGCGTTAATGGTGGTATCGGGAACGGTAAACACGTCGGTGTAGTCTATTCTCCCATTTATAACGGGGAAAATGCTATCGAGTGGAACGGTTTTGCTTTCTGCGGGTGGCGTATTGGTCCAAAACGATTTCTTTTTTGGCTTATCCTGCGAAAAGCAAGCGGTTACAATAAGTATAGCCAGCGCAAATAGTATTAACTTTTTCATACCTATTAAATAAATATGAAGCTAATTTAAGAAAAAATGCTGCAAATTAAGTGGACTTCTAACTTTTTTGCCACGATAGGGAGTTATCGTCAATGTTTTCAACAATGAGCAGCGCGGCTTTACGGGCGTATTTCTCGGATAGTATTTCGCCAAGTATGCGAACCTGGTTAAAAAACGTTTTTGAATACCACGGTTTCACCTTTCTGCGCGAGTTGCCTACCTCACCATAGCTGGTACCCTTG
>DATKVT010000216.1 GCA_035529935.1 Williamwhitmania sp.
GAGCACCTGGCCGTAAGACATTCTCATTGTGAAGTTGGCGTCGGGGTAGTGTGCCTTTTGTGGTTCCATTGCTAGAATACCCGCAATGTATAGGCGATGTCCTTTCTCAAAGTCGTCTTTGAAGGGGGCCATGCTCGTCGATGCTGCTCTCAGGGTTGCAATAATTGAATTGCCCATTTTTGCAACAGGATCATTATTGAGAACCTCCTTGCTTGGGTTCTCCACAAAGGCTAATGCTTTGGCTTTGCTCGCAAAAATGGAGGTGGCATAGAGGTTATCAATGTAGCTATCGGTGTTACCTCCATACAGGGAGTCGATGGTGGCATAAAATTCGGGAAGGTAGCTAGCGCCAACTCTCGACTTATAAACTTTTACAAGGCTGAGTGCGACCTTTTTGTCGAGTGGAGTGCTAAAATCCTTGTAGAAATCCTCAAGTGCTTTTTTCCATTCTTTCTGAATAGTTGCCTTCTCCTCATCGGTTTTGGCCATGGTATAGCGGCCAAGGTAAGCTGTAGAAATACGGGCCGGGTTTAGAATTTCAGTTCCCATTAGAAAACATTCGTAAAGATTTTGCTGCGCGTTGAGCATCTCTTTTCTGCCTTCTACCGCCGATTTAATTAGGTTAAGTGCATCGCCATACTCCTTTACCCTATCAGGGCTCTGGTTTACCCAAGCCATGAATTTTTCTTCCTCTGCTTTTTTAGTGTCATAAACATGTAGGCGCTTCAACCCCCTGTTCATGCCAATGGAGTTCTTCCAATAGTTGCTCGACATGGCAAACTTGGAGGCGTACATGATACGGATTGTATCGTTGGCCCGCATATCTTTAGAGAGAATATCTTGACGTATGCCTCTATCGTAAATGCGATTTGGGTTTACAAGGTTGAGCGTTTCATTTACTTCGTAGGAAGTCATGTAGCGCTCGGTAGAACCAGGATAACCCATAATCATGGCAAAGTCGTTTTTCTTAACGCCTTTAATGGAGATGGGAAAGTGGTATTTCGGCTTCAACGGCACGTTATCTTTTGAGTATTCTGCAGGATTGCCATTTTTATCTGCATAAACTCTAAACAATGAAAAGTCGCCGGTGTGGCGTGGCCACATCCAGTTGTCGGTTTCTCCACCAAACTTACCAATGGAAGAGGGAGGTGCTCCCACCATTCTAATGTCCTTGTAAGTTTCGTAAACCAACATGTAGTAATTGTTACCACCAAAGAAGTTCTTAACCTGAGCATTGTAAAGTGTGCCCTGAGTTGCCTTGTCGGCAAGGGCCTTGCCAGCCCTGTAGGCAATCATATCGCGCTCAGTTTCTGTTTTGGCAATCTTTACTGAGTCGAGAATTTGCTTGGTTACATCCTCGATGCGCACCAAGAAGGTAACAGTTAGTCCGGGGGTTGGAATTTCTTCCGCCATGGTTTGAGCCCAGAAACCATCCTTCAAGTAGTCGTTGTCCACGGTGCTATGTTCCTGAATGGCTTCGTAACCGCAGTGGTGGTTGGTGAGGATTAAACCTTTGTCCGAAATTATTTCGCCGCTGCAACCACGGCCAAAAATAATCACAGCATCCTTAAGACTTGTTTTGTTAATGCTGTAGATGTCCTCAGCTGAAAGCTTAAAGCCTTCCTTTTTCATCTGCTTAATGTTGAGCTGCTGAATAAGGGGCAGCAGCCACATTCCTTCGTCGGCAATGGCTGGAGTGCCAAATATCAGGAATGCTCCAAGAAAAATAGCCAGTAGTTTTTTCATGATTTGAATTTGGGTTTAGTTTGGTTATAATGTGCTTTGATTGCGTTAATGGTCAAAGGTTAAATTTTAGCTGTCGATTTGTGAGGGAAAAACTTTTTCGATGAAGCGATGAGATGCCGTATTGCTGAATTGCTTGGCGGTGGATTAGCGTTGGGTAGCCCTTATTTTTGCTCCATCCATATATTGGATAATCAACGTGTAATGCCTCCATTAGCTCGTCTCTGTAAGTTTTGGCTAGGATTGAGGCAGCGGCAATGCTTGCATAAATGCCATCGCCTTTTACCACGCAAAGGTGGGGCAGCTGGTTATACTTTTTGAATCGGTTGCCATCAACTAAGATGAATTCAGGCCTCACAGAAAGATCGTCGAGCGCCTGATGCATAGCTAGAATGGAGGCATTTAGAATATTTATGCTATCGATGGTGGGCGCATCTACCACAGACACGCTATAAGCTACGGCCTCACTCTCTATTATGGCGCGAAGGCGATTCCGCTTTTTAGCTGACAGCTTCTTTGAATCGTTTATCTCCTCATTGCTAAAATTGTAGGGAAGAATAACAGCGGCGGCCACCACTGGTCCAGCAAGGCATCCTCTGCCGGCTTCATCGCAGCCAGCCTCCAATTGGTTTTCGATATAGTATGGCTTAAGCATTATAGTATACCATTTTCTGATGCCACTTGCAAGGTCGCGTGCCAGAGGCGTTCTGCCGTTATGTCCCATGAAAACAATTTCACTCGCTCCAGCCCCTTGCTTACAAGCTCGTTGGCAAGTAGAGGGTTTGTCGATAGCCTGATCATGGCTGCGGCAATCTCCTCCACACAGAATGGGTCTACCAGCAGCGCTGCATTCTGGGTAACTTCGGGAATCGATGTTCTGTTTGAGGCAATAATGGGAACCCCGCAGCGCATGGCCTCCACGAGAGGTATACCAAAGCCTTCAAAGTAGGGTACAAAAACCAGGGAGAATGCAGCGCCCATTACCTTCTGAAGTCGAGCAATGTTAAGCCTGCCTGTAAAAACCACATCATCCTTATATTCCATTTCATAGTATGCCCTACGAATGTCTGCCGTTTTAAACATTTTTTCACCAACCAGCACCAGCTTATACTGCTCACCATGCTTTTGTCGAAAAAGGTCAAATGCCCTGATAAGCCGAGCAACATTCTTCCGTGGGTTGAATGCGCCAACAAAAAGGAAGTAGGGTTTGCCTTCGGTTAATGATGCCCGTTCAGCATCAACCTCCTGCGGGGTGAGGATGGTGTACGACGGATTTACCCCATTGTAAGCAACTGATATTTTATCAAGGGGGAGGTTATAGGTTGAGGCGATGTCCGATTTCGAGTATTCTGAAACGGTGACAATGTGCGCTGCCTTTTTCGCAAATAGGGGAAAGAAGTGGTTAAAATACCAGCCCGTAAGTATGGGCATCCCTTCGGGGTGGTGGGCAAAGTTGATGTCGTGAATCACTGCAATGGAGGGCACCTTCGTTCTCGTGGAGAGGTAACCATCAGGAGAAATAAAAATATCAATATTGTTTTTCCTCAAAAAACGAGCGACTGAGAATTCAAACCATATATACCATAGCACAGGATGGCGCGACTGTGGCGGAAGAACTACCGGAGTTACATTTTTGGTAAATATATATTCGTTGCTACATGGCCTGTCGAACAAGAAAAAGAACTCGTGTTCTGGATGATTCCCAACAATTCGTTTCAGCGTTTCATAGGTAAACCAACCTATACCTTCCAGCCTGTTGGGCAAAAGGAGCCTTGTGTTGACAGCAATTTTCATAAAAAAAAACAATATTGAGCGAAGATAGTGGTTTTCTCCAAGCGCGCTTTACTATATTTGAAGTCCCAAACCTGAAATTAACCTAAGTGAAGAAGACTTTTCTCACTAACCTTCTTTTACTCCTGTTCCTGAATCTTTTGGTAAAGCCATTCTGGATACTGGGGATTGATCGTACGGTGCAAAACACCGTTGGGGCTTCGGAGTATGGATTTTACTTCTCCCTATTCAGCTTTTCCATCCTGTTTAACATACTCCTCGATCTGGGTATCACCAACTTCAACAACAGGGAGATATCTATGCATCCGCAGCTGCTTACAAAGTATTTCTCAAATCTTTCACTGCTTAAACTTTTTCTTGGTGGTGGCTACTTTGTGGTGAGCTTGGTGGTAGGTTACCTTATTGGCTATGGGCCGCGGCACCTTTACATGCTCTCCTTTTTACTCCTTAACCAGCTGCTGGCCTCGCTCATACTCTATCTCCGATCGAACCTAAGTGGCTTGCAATACTTTAAAACGGACTCGGTTATGTCTGTGCTCGACAGGGTATTAATGATTATTCTCTGCGGCTTTCTTCTCACAAGCAAAAGTTTAAGCATCTCATTTCGAATAGAGTGGTTTGTATATGCACAATCAATTTCCTATGCTACAACGGCAGTAATAGCGTTTGCCTTGGTGTATCGGCGTGTCACATTCTTTAGGCCTAGGCTCGACGTAGTCTTTCTGCTTTCCATCTTTAAGCGCAGCTATCCATTTGCCCTTTTTTCGCTCCTAATGGTGTTTTACTACCGTATAGATAGTGTAATGCTGGAGCGCATGCTTCCCAATGGTGAGCAGCAGGCGGGTATTTATGCTCAGGCCTTCCGCCTTCTCGATGCCGCCAACATGGTTCCTCTCCTTTTTGCTGGTTTGCTCCTGCCCATGTTCTCTTCCATGCTTTCGCGAAAAGAGGATGTGATTCCATTAATGAAGCTCTCATTCAACTTGCTTATAACACCCGTGGTGGGGCTCGCCTCCTTTGTCTTCTGGTATCGCCACGAAACTATTGACTTGCTATACCATAGCCATGTGGATGCATCGGCCTCAATTTTGGGGTTGCTCATGATTTCCTTTGTGGCCATAAGTGCCACCTATATTTACGGAACGCTGCTCACCAGCAATGGGAACTTGCGATACCTTAACTATATCTCACTATTTGGGGTAGTAGTAAATGTTCTGCTTAACCTCCTGTTAATTCCTACGCTTGGCCCCGTTGGGGCTGCAATAGCAAGCTTAGCCACACAACTTGTTGCAGCAGGGCTGCAGCTTTACCTTTGCTATTCTATTTTCAAAATCAGCATAGAAGTGAAGGAAAGTGTGCTCCAACTTTTATACCTGCTAGTTGCTATTCTGGTCCCCGTGGTGACTCACCTATTAATTCCACGACTGCTGTTTGGATTTATTATTTCTCTGGTAGTATGCTTTGCGGCAGCCATTATTCTTAAAAGAATTAACTTTACAGTTCTTTTTAAAATCCTCAAGCAGGAGGAACTATAGTTAAATACTTTTCCGAGTTGTTTTATTCCGATAGAAAATATAATTTTAAGGTGGAATAAAATCACTTAACAACATAGAAGTGTGATGGAAGTTCTTCTCGAAAAAACAACCGATACACCCCTAATTCATTTTGCTCCAGGAATGCTCGTTATAGAAGGACGGTCAATTACGGAGGATATTTTAGGATTTTGGAATCCGCTTTTGGCGTGGACTGCTCAGTATATTAAACAGCCCGAAAAGCATACCTTAGTCGAAATTGGGCTGGAGTACATCAATAGCAGCTCCAGCAAATTCATCAACGAGATTCTTCAAATGCTCGCATCGATGAAGGATAAAGGTATGGTATTGGAGGTCAACTGGAGTTATGAGGAGGACGACGAGTCTATTTTGCAGTTGGGCAGAGACCTGGAAGCCCTTTGCGGAACTAAGTTTAACTTTAAAGAAATCGATACCGTTCGGGAGCGAGCTCGAAAGTTAACCATACGGCGAAAGAAAACAGGCGAGGAGTACACCATTACTGGCCGTTACTGGGAGTCGGTGGTGCGAAATGGGCACAGCGAGGAGTATGAGGTTATTGAACAAAAGGAAGACAACTAGAACTAACTAGTGCAAAAATGGACAACCTAGAGGTAGCAGAGACTATTACTACACCGGCTATATCATTTAACTCGTCCACTGGACGACTGTTTATTAACGGGAAATCAATTCCTGAAAACGTATTTGACTTTTATACACCCGTGCTCAGCTGGATTGACGAATATTCGAGCACCCCAAATCCTCAAACGGTTCTTGAGCTAAAGCTGGAGTACTTTAACACCAGCTCCTCGAAGCGGATTTTCGACATCATGAAGCGCATGGAAAAGTTGGCGATGAGCGATCTCTCCAAGGTTACCATTATTTGGTACTACGAGGAGGATGACGAGGATATCTACTTCGCTGGCAACGACTACAAGGCCATCCTCAACCAGAAGGTGGACTTTCGGATGGTGGAGATTGACGGGTAGGCTTTCTTTGTATTTTCAATTAACATTTTTCGCCCCAAACCTTTAAGGATTTTGAAATCCCCTTTTTTCAGAGAAGTATCTCTGTTTGTGGGATTCTATTCTTTATGCTGTGCCATGGTTGCAGTGGCGGAATCCCGCTATAGGTGTAGGCAAGGAACCATCCAACATTAATTGAAAGCGATTTCAATCAATCACTGGCTCCGCTCATGAGTTCGCCTCCTTCGACGGCTCGGTTCCAGTGTGGTGTGATTCATTGTTCAAATGTAGCAATTTCAATTGCTCGCTCGCACATGCCAACCCGCACTCCGCTCGCGATCCCGAAACCATATGGCTTACATCGCTGGGGCAGGTTGTTGTCTCCGGTTCTTTGGGTAAGGTTTAAGCGGGT
>DATKVT010000217.1 GCA_035529935.1 Williamwhitmania sp.
TTACCGTATCCATTACCATTATACCGGTAAACGATCCTCCGGTGGCCAACAACGACACCTACAATGTGGATGAAGGAGGAACATTGAACATTTCGGCTCCTGGAATATTAAGCAACGATACCGATGCCGAAGGTGACCCATTAACGGCAATATTGGTGAGCAATCCAGCACATGGCACACTCACGCTTAATGCTGATGGCTCATTCACCTACACGCACGACGGCAGTGAAACTACCTCCGATAGCTTTACCTACAAGGCAAACGACGGAACGATTGATGGTAACACTGCAACGGTATCAATATCCATTAATCCGGTAAACGATCCTCCGGTGGCCAACAACGACACCTACAATGTGGATGAAGGAGGAACGTTAAACATTTCAGCCCCAGGTATTCTTTCGAACGATACCGATGCTGAAGGTGACCCATTAACCGCCATTCTGGTAAGCAATCCAGCACATGGTACCCTTACCCTGAATGCCGACGGCTCGTTCACCTACACGCACGACGGCAGCGAAACCACCCTTGATAGTTTTACCTACAAGGCGAATGATGGAACCGTGGACGGAAATGTGGCAACAGTAACCATTACCATTAATCCGGTGAACGACATTCCGGTGGCAGTGAATGATAACGCAACCACCAATGAAGACACTCCCGTTAGTGTAGACGTTCTTAACAACGATCATCAGATTGACGAAGTTCCGCTTACGGTAACCATAACGGGCAACCCAAGTAATGGAAGTGTAGTAGTGAACGGTGATAATACCGTTACCTATACACCAAATGCTGACTTCAACGGAACGGATACCTTCACCTACCAGGTGTGCGATGCCACTCCCGACTGCGCTACGGCAACAGTAACCATAACCGTGACTCCAGTAAATGACATCCCTGTGGCCGTAGACGATAACTCCACCACCAACGAGGATACTCCCGTTTCCATCAACGTGCTTGGGAACGACACCGGCCTAGGGGATGGTGGGTTAACCGTAACCATACCAACTGCTCCGGCAAACGGAACTGTTACAGTGAACCCCGACAACACCGTAACTTACACGCCAAACCCGGACTTCAACGGAACGGATACCTTCACCTACCAGGTGTGCGATGCTACGCCAGATTGCGCTACGGCTACGGTAACCATAACCGTGACTCCGGTAAACGATGTGCCGGTGGCCATGGATGACAACGCCACCACCAACGAGGATACCCCCGTTTCCATAAGCGTGCTTGGAAACGACACCGGCCTAGGCGATGGCGGGTTAACCGTAACCATACCAGCTGCTCCGGCAAACGGAACTGTCACCGTGAACCCCGACAACACCGTAACCTACACGCCAAACCCGGACTTCAACGGAACAGATACCTTTACCTACCAGGTGTGTGATGCTACGCCAGATTGCGCTACGGCAACGGTAACCATCACCATTAATCCGGTGAACGATATCCCAGCGGCTGTGGACGATAACGCCACCACCAACGAGGATACCCCAGTTACCATCAACGTGCTTGGCAACGACACTGGCCTAGGGGATGGTGGGTTAACCGTAACCATACCAACTGCTCCGGCCAACGGAACTGTCACCGTGAACCCCGACAACTCCGTAACCTACACCCCAAACCCGGACTTCAACGGCAATGATACTTTTACCTACCAGGTGTGCGATGTTAATGGTGAATGCTCAACAGCTACAGTAACCATAACCGTGACTCCAGTAAATGACATTCCCATGGCCGTGGACGACAATGCTACCACCAACGAGGATACGCCGGTCACCATCAACGTGCTTGGTAACGATACCGGATTGGGTGACGGTGGGTTAACCGTAACCATACCAGCTGCTCCGGCCAACGGAACTGTTACCGTGAACCCCGACAACACCGTAACCTACACACCAAACCCGGACTTCAACGGAACAGATACTTTCACCTACCAGGTGTGTGATGCCACTCCCGACTGCGCTACGGCAACGGTAACCATCACCATCAATCCGGTAAACGACATCCCTGTGGCCGTGGACGACAACGCCTCCACCAACGAGGATACCCCTGTTTCCATCAGCGTGCTTGGCAACGACACCGGCCTAGGCGATGGCGGGTTAACCGTTACCATAACAAATGCTCCAGCCAATGGAACCGTCACCGTGAACCCCGACAACACGGTAACTTACACGCCAAACCCGGACTTCAACGGAACGGATACCTTTACCTACCAGGTGTGCGACGCCAACGGCGACTGCGCTACAGCAATCGTGAACATTACCATTGCTAGCGTAAACGATGTGCCAGTAGCTGTGGACGACAACGCCTCAACCAACGAAAACACCTCGGTTACTGTGGGCATCCTAAACAATGATTCTGGACAGGGTGATGGCGGTCTCAACATATCAATTCCCACAGACCCAAGCCATGGCACTGTTACAATAAATGGTGACAACACGGTAACCTACACGCCGGAAACAGGCTTTGCTGGAGGAGATACGTTTACCTATCAGGTATGCGACGCCAACGGTGATTGTGCAACAGCGATAGTTTCCATAACCGTTAACTCGCTTTACCAACCTATTGCCGTGAACGACTCCGCCTCCACTGTTTCGGAAAGGCCCGTTGTAATCTCCGTCCTTAATAACGACCAAGGGTTGGAAAATGGTGGATTAGTGGTGACCGTTATCAGCAATCCAGCCAACGGTACGGTGGTGGTTAATGCTGACAATACGTTGACCTATACACCAAACCATGGCTTTACTGGAGTAGATACCTTTAGCTATGAGGTATGTGACGTCAATAGCGAATGTGCTTCGGCAACGGTGACCGTTACCGTAAATGGATCCATCTATATTCCTGATGGGTTCTCGCCCAATGGCGATGGCATTAACGACACTTTTGTAATACCCGACCTCAACCAATACAAGAAGGTTTCCATTGAAATATTCAACCGCTGGGGGAATGTGGTCTACAAATCCGACAACTACCATAACGATTGGGATGGCAAGGCCAACGTTTCGCTTAGCCTTGGTACCGATCTTCCTGTAGGCACCTACTTCTACCTGGTAAGCATCGCCGACAATGGCAAGAAAATTACAGGATATGTATACATAACCCGTTAATTAAATGAGGACTAAAGAGATGACAAATAGACACAATATGATAAAACATATAGGTTTACTGGCTGTGGGAGTTTTTTTCTCCCTCAGCACCTTTGCCCAACAGGAGCCAATGTTTACGCAGTATATGTTCAACACGGTTGCAGTAAACCCTGCCTACGCGGGCACATCAAACGCCCTAAACCTGGTAGCCATGTCACGCATCCAGTGGGTAGGCCTTAGAGGAGCGCCCGTTACCAATACCATATCCATGGATACTCCCTTTGAGGGTAAAAGAGTGGGGTTGGGTCTATCGGTGATGTCCGATAAGATCGGCCCTGTTCAAAACCTTTACCTGAGCGCCAACTACGCCTACCGTGTTCCATTAAACGACAACATTACCCTGTCGCTGGGACTCAAGGGTGGCATCTACAACTACTATGTGGGGCTTAACAGCCTTAGCCTTGTGGAGAGCAACGATGCGGCGTTCTACCAAAATCAAGCGAAGGCGCTACACCCAAACTTGGGGTTTGGAGCCTACCTCTACGCTAACCGTTGGTATGTGGGCTTGGCCGTACCTACCCTTATTGAATCGGATCTGAACAAGAACAACACCGACGCAAATAACGTAAGCCAGCTTAAGCGGCACTACTTCCTGATGGCTGGCTACGTTATGCACATGAGTGCCGACTGGGACTTCAAGCCCTCGTTCATTGAAAATGTGGTTACAGGTGCACCGCCATCCACCGACCTCACGGCGCAGTTTCTATACAAAAATGCCTACTGGTTGGGGACATCCTACCGAATTGGGGATGCGGTTGCCTTCCTTTTCGAGTTCAAACTCACCGAGCAGCTCATGGCAGGTTACTCCTACGACGTAACCGTTTCTAATTTGGCTGGCCATAACCTTGGTAGCCACGAGATTTTGCTCCGCTACTCCTTCGACAAGCTGTCGGCCAAGAAGATAAAATCGCCACGATACTTCTAGTACCATAAGCGCTATGTTCAGAAATAATTTGAAAATGGAAATTGTTACTAAAAAACGAATGCTTGTGAAACCACTACGATATACCCTAATAGCCGTGGCTCTTGCAATGCTTGCGCCCACCATTGCTCAGGGACAAATCATGGCCAAGATGGATACCGCCCTCCTCAGGATGAAGGAGCGTAAAGCCGATCTCCTCTTCACTAAATCGGCCTACGCTAAGGCAATTGAAATATATGAGGAGCTCGCCTCCAACGGATTTGAACCAGACTCCCTGCGCCGAAACCTGGGAATTGCCTACTACAAAATTTCTGATACCCAGAGAGCCGAAGCCACCCTTAAGCCGCTAGCTGAGGGAGCCAATGCCACCGCCGCCGACTACTACTTTTACTCGGCAGCCCTGAAGTTTAACGGACGGTACGACGAGGCCGACCATTGGCTGGACAAATACCTCGCTATCGACTCCACAGACCATGGAGCCCTCAGCCAGAAAGATGCCGCACCTTTTATTCGGAAACTGCTGGAAAGAGAGCGTTACAAGATTGCGGACGTTTCCTACAACTCCACCTACTCCGATTTTGGAGCTGTGCCCTACGAGGACGAAATCATCTTCACCTCTGCGCGCCCCGATGAATCAATTGTTAAGCGCGAGGATGCCTGGAAGGATTCACCCTACTTTGCCCTATTCTCCATCAAGCAGGACCTGTCGTCGGCGGTGAAGGCGAAGCACTTTACACGCAAGCTCAACACCATTTACCACGATGGTCCAATCTGCTTTAACAGCAAGCAAAACGAGATATTCATTACCCGTAACAACTACCGCTACCACCTGCCCAGAAAGAATAAGGCCGGCGTAAATAACCTTAAAATTCTTGAGGCAAAAAGAGCGCTGGACGGCTCGTGGGGTAAGCTCAGGGAGCTACCCTTCGATAACGACAACTACTCCTGCGGCCACCCAAGCCTTTCGGCAGATGGAAATACCCTCTACTTTGCCTCCGACATGCCCGGTGGATATGGCAAAACCGATATTTACTACGTTACCCGCACCGACAAGGGTTGGTCGGCACCGGTAAACCTCGGCCCGGAAATCAACACCGAGGGCGATGAGATGTTCCCCTTTATTGGAGCCGATGGCCTGCTCTACTTCTCCTCTACCGGACACATGGGCATGGGTGGCCTCGACATATTTGTTGCCCGAAAGGATAAAAACGGACACTACTCGGTGAAGAACATGGGCTATCCGCTCAACAGCTCTGCCGACGATTTTAGCTTCTTCCTGAACAAGGATGGAAAGACGGGCTTCTTTGCATCCAACCGCACAGGCGGAGTGGGCGATGACGATATTTACTCCTTTACCATTACCGACCCCATCTCCTTTGCGCTGGAGCTGCAGGGAACCACTGCCGATTTCGACACCAAGGAGTGGCTAAGCAACGCCACGGTGACCTTGAAGTCGAATGCAAGCGGTGATTCGGAGCAGGTTAAAACCGGGGATACTCATGAATTTGAGTTTGAGCTGGAACCCGAAATGACATACACCCTTTCCGCTTCCCGCGACGGTTACCAGCCGGTTAGCATGGCCATCGACCCACAAAAGATGCCGATAGTGGACGACGTAATTTCCGTTCCAATGCTTCTTAAAAAGGTTAATGAGTATGGCATATACGGCAACGTTTACCTGAAGCCAACCATGGAGATTATTCCGGAAGTTCACATTCAGATAATAAAGAAAGACCACACCGTTGTGGCCAATTTAACTACAGCGGGAGATAAGGGCTTCAGAGTTAAGTTGGAACCCGAAACCAACTACGACGTGGTATTCGATAAGAAGGGGTTCCTCACCAAGCGCGTGGAATACTCTACCAAGGGTCGTAAACCCGGATACATCAACATTAACGAAATAGTGGAGATTGCCATGGAAAAGGTGGAACTCAACAAGACCATTGAGATCCCCAACATTTACTACGACCTCGGCAAGTGGAACATTAGGCCCGATGCAGCCATTGAGCTCGACAAGGTGGTGCAGTTCCTCAAGGACAACCCCGACATTAAGGTGGAGTTGGGATCGCACACCGACTCGCGTGGCAGCGATGAGTCCAACCTCATCCTTTCGCAGAAGCGGGCCAAGGCTGCCGTAGAGTATATTGTGAAAAACGGAGGCATCAGCGCCGACCGCATCACGGCCAAGGGTTATGGTGAAACGCGCCTAAAGAACCACTGCTCTAACGGTGTTAAATGCACCGAGGCTGAGCACCAGCAGAACCGTAGAACGGAGATTAAAATTACTGCATTCTAGTCGATTTTCATTTGCGTAATTGAAAAGTGGCCGTGGGTATTTATCCGCGGCCACTTTTTTAAAAATAATAAAGAAACAGGTAGGGACTTTTTTTGCATGGCAGTATTATAGTCAAATAGGATGTTTCACTTAATACCAACGGTCATGAAAACGTTTCTCAAAAAATTCCCCTACTCCGACGAGCTGCAGTATAGAACGCTAATTATATCATACTTTATTGTTATGGTCATCATTGTAGCCATATCGAAGTTTCACTAGTAGCCATCCCATTAGCTCAAATCTCCCAGATTTACTAGCCAACTTATCACACCATGTTTGGATTGCCCAGGTTTCCTGAAAAATCAATTACTTTGCAGGATAATTAAGGCAAAAGCAATGAGCTACTGCAACAATCTTTTCAGCTACCAACGCGCACAAACAGTGCAGGTGGAGATAGGTAACCGACCCCTCGGGGGATTAAATCCCATCCGTGTTCAATCCATGACCACCACCAACACCCTCTACACCGAGGCAACTGTGGAGCAGTGCATACGAATTTTTGATGCCGGTGCCGACTACGTTCGCATCACCGCACAGGGCATTCAGGAAGCGGAAAATCTAAAAAACATTAAGCAAGCGTTGGTGGAGCGTGGCTACAACCAACCGCTCGTAGCCGATATTCACTTCAACCCAAAGGCAGCTGAGGTGGCTGCCCAATACGTGGAAAAGGTTAGAATCAATCCCGGCAACTTTGCCGAACGCCGACCAGCTGGAACAACATACACCGAGCAGGAGCTACGTGAAGCTCAAGAAAGAATCACCACTGCACTCTCCTCATTTATTGCAATCTGCAAGCAACACCATACCGCCGTGCGCATTGGTGTAAACCACGGCTCACTTTCGGAGCGCATGGTGAACCAGTTTGGCGACACCCCCGAAGGAATGGTGGAATCGGCGTTGGAGTTTCTGAGAATATTCCGCGCAGCCGACTTTCACAACCTGGTAATCTCCATGAAGAGCAGCAATACCCGCGTAATGGTTCAGTCTGTTCGGCTACTTGCCTCTCGCATGAAAGCCGAGGGAATGGCCTACCCGTTGCACCTCGGCGTTACCGAGGCCGGGAATAGCCGCGAAGGGCGAATTAAGTCGGCGGTGGGAATAGGCGCACTGCTGGCCGACGGACTTGGCGACACCATTCGCGTTTCGCTCACCGAGGAGCCGGAATACGAAATTCCTGTTGCCCAAAAGTTGGTGAACTATTTTGCCAAGCGAACCACACCCTCCGATATTGTTGCCACAGACTTTGCACCCATAAATCCCTACTCCTATGGCCGCCTTGCATCCACCGATTTGGGTTGGATTGGCGGCAGCATACCACCACTGGTTTTCGTCCAGCTACGCGCTGGAGAAGACTTTGAAACAGCAAAAACAAGCCTTGCCTCAGCGCTGGGAGCAACGCCGCTACCTGATATTTTTATTCAACCCAGCAACACCAATAATACTATAGCCACCGTCTTCGCTTCCAATGGCTCCTTCAGCAAAGAGCTGGTCACCAATCCGGAACAGCTTGATGGAGCAGCAATGGTAGAGATTGACCACACCATGGTGGGCAATAAGCTGTTTGCAGCGTTAAAGGAAAATGAATCAGCAGTGATTATTGCAAACAGCACCACCCAAAATCCGGTAGCCGAATACCGCTCAGTGATCTATCGCCTAAGAGAGGCCGAACTTACCAACCCGATTATTCTTAAAAGAGAGTATGCCGACAACGACGTAGAGGCTTTTCAACTAAAAGTTGCCGCCGATTTTGGTGCCATGCTGCTCGATGGCGTTGGAGACGGTATTTACATTGTGGCTCCCAACATTCCTCTGGCGGAGGTGGTTACCACCAGCTTCGATATTCTGCAATCGGCGCGCGTGCGCACCACCAAAACGGAATACATCTCCTGCCCCGGCTGTGGCCGAACGCTCTACAACCTGCAGGAGGTAGCCAGCCAAATAAAGGCCCGCACCTGTCACCTCACCGGGCTCAAGATTGGCATTATGGGTTGTATTGTAAATGGTCCCGGCGAAATGGCCGATGCCGACTACGGCTACGTTGGTGCTGGTCCGGGAAAAATAAACCTCTACAAGCAGAAGGAGTTGGTCAAGAAGAATATCCCCCAGAGCAATGCGCTGGAGGAGCTCATTAGCCTAATTAGGGAGAATGGGGATTGGAAGGAGAGTTAGCAGAAGGGGATTAGGAGGTTAGGTTGTTAGGAAACTGTCGTAAGTCAGGGTGCAACTTTTTTGCATCCGATAAATAGTCGCGCCCTGACTGAATCTTAGCTGCAGCAGCTTAATTTCCCCGCCATTTATGGCGGGGCACAAGGCCAAACCCTATAATATGCGAGGGCTTCAGCCCTTTCCTACCATTGCCAAAGGGCTAAAGCCCTACATCATATTCCCTGCGTTTCCCAATCCCCGGCCTGAATACACGAGGAAAATTAGGCTGGCCATAGCCGCGCCCCAACTTAAAAAAATCCTACCTCAAACCCAGCTCTTCCTCACTTTTACCTAGAACAGGCCCCCTTTTATCCAGCCCATTTCTCCTCCAAGGGCGGTAAGCCTACCCTTGGGGGTTGGAGCGCCTCCCTTTTAGCGAGAATAACCTAGCTAATTGCGAAACAGACCTAGCAAAAAGGGAGGATATCCTAGCTCACGACCTCAAACGACCTCGCTTTTTTCTAAAGATGCCTCACTTAAAACTAGCATATCCCAACTTTAAGCGAGGCTCACCTCCCTCCGCGCTAGGTCAACGAGCCTTTTTACTTGCCCTACGAGCCTAAAACTTAGGTCAACGAACCTTTTAGTGAGCCCCTCGGCACCCAAAGTGAGGAACATGCACCTTGGTGGGCAATATTCCGCCAAGTAAGTGAGCCCTACCTACCAAAAAAGAGGGCCGGTGACCTAATCACCGACCCATATGGAAAAATTTGCGGTATCGTTTCGGTAAGGCAGGGTGCCACTTGTATACGTCTGAGAAATAGTCGCGCCCCGACTTTTGCACGTTTATGTATTTTCAACCTTTTCCCGCTTGCCCCGAGGGAATCGGTTTGCCAGCTCGGTCACCTTATCCTTTGCACCGGGATGGTGTATGCGGCTGGCATTCTTTAGTATGCTGTAGCCAACAAGGGCTGCGTTGTAGGCCTCACTACCGCTCATCATCATGGAATCGTCAATGCCGGAGGTAATGGTTTCCAGCTGGCTCGACAAGCTCCGCAGGGTAGCAAATGCCTGCAGATCCTTATCAAACTCGGCCACGTCCACAAAGCTATCGTAGAGCTGTGGTTCCTGCTTACAATACTCCAGCGCCTTCTCTACAAACGAGAGCGTTTTGTCGCCCATGCGGGCCATCTCCTGCCTATCGGTGGCCGATAGGGTTATGAGCTTTGGAATTAAAACCGTACGGAGCGTTTCTATTGCACCATTTACCTGAGCTAGCTCCTCTGCGGTTAGTGCGAATGAAATTCGATTTTCGATCATAGCTTTAATTTTTTAAGTTTTTAAAATAAAGGCTAGGTTTTATCCGTATACCGCTACCGGATAACCAAATTTCAGAAACTCAGGTTAAAAGTCAAAAAAATGGCCCTGCTAATTAGTATTCGAAACGGCACCTGCCATCTCTCCCCATGCTTTTATTCAAAACAGCTACGCCCGTTGATTATCTGTTGGTTGCGAAGCACAAAAAAGATTACTACGTGGCATTTCTGCAAAGCACAGAAAAAACGGTAGCGCCCTTTACGCGCGGGCTGGCATATTTTTAGCTAAATTGCCTATCGTTAAAAAAATAGTGATGGCTTTAGGTTGGAATGAGATTAAGGAGCGAGCGGTTAATTTTTCGAAGGAGTGGGCCGATACCTCTAACGAGGATGCAGATGCCAAACCCTTTCTGGTAGAATTCTTCAACGTGTTTGGGATAAGCCGCCGCAAGGTGGCCACCTTCGAGCATCGGGTAAAGAAGCTCGACGAGCACGATGGCTACATCGACCTGCTATGGAAGGGCACCATTTTAATTGAAATGAAAAGCCGCGGCAAAAACCTCGATAGGGCCTACCAGCAGGCAACCGAGTATCTTCCCGGCCTTAAGCAGCATGAGCTCCCCCGCTATATTCTGGTTTCCGACTTCGAAAATTATAGGCTATACGACCTCGACGAGGGCAGCGAATCGAACTTTACGCTGGCCGACTTTGTAAACCACGTGCACCTATTTGGCTTTATTGCGGGATACCAAAAAAGAGTATACAAGGAGGAAGACCCCGTAAACATAGAGGCGGCCTACCTCATGGGCAAGCTGCACGATGCGCTAAAGGAGGCTGGGTACACCGGCCACGTGCTTGAGAAGTACCTCGTTAGGCTCCTCTTTTGCCTCTTTGCCGACGATACCACCATTTTTGAGAAGCACGCGTTTCAGGACTACATCGAAAACCGAACCAGCGAGGATGGCACCGACCTGGGTATGCACCTTGCGCTTCTTTTTCAGGTGCTGAACACCCCCGGCAACGAGCGGCAAAAAACGCTGGACGAAAGCCTAGCCGCCTTCCCCTACGTAAATGGACACCTATTTGAGGAGCAGCTTTCGCTGGCCTCGTTCAACACCAAGATGCGCCAAACGCTGCTGGAGTGCTGCTACCTCGACTGGAGCAAAATTTCACCCGCCATTTTTGGCTCCATGTTCCAGAGCGTGATGGATGCCACCCAGCGCCGCAACCTTGGCGCTCACTACACCTCCGAAAAGAATATCCTTAAACTCATTCGTCCACTCTTTCTCGACAAGCTGTGGCAGGAATTTGAGGCAGCCAAGGGCAGCACCGGCAAGCTCCGCTCCTTCCACCGCAAAATTGCCTCGCTCCGCTTTCTCGACCCCGCCTGCGGATGCGGCAACTTCCTCGTGATTACCTACCGCGAGCTCCGGCTCATGGAGCTTGAAATTATAAAGGCGCTGCAAGGCTCCCAGCGGGTAA
Organism: Williamwhitmania sp.; assembly: GCA_035529935.1. Lineage (NCBI taxonomy): Bacteria > Pseudomonadati > Bacteroidota > Bacteroidia > Bacteroidales > Williamwhitmaniaceae > Williamwhitmania > Williamwhitmania sp. The sequence goes on from DATKVT010000217.1 coordinate 11,350, forward strand.
CCGACGTAGCAAACCTCATGCTGTGCGACGTGGATCGCTTTTACGGCATAGAGTACGAGGAGTTTCCGGCCCAGATAGCACAGGTAGCCCTTTGGCTTATCGACCACCAAATGAACATGCTCGTTTCGCAGGAGTTTGGCGAGTACATTGTTCGCCTACCCCTGCGCAAGAGCGCCACCATTGTGTGTGGCAATGCCCTGCGCACCGACTGGGACGCCCTTATTGAGGTGCTGCCGTGGGAGGGAAAAACCGACCGCGAACAGTTTGACTACATTCTGGGGAACCCACCCTTTGTGGGAAAGCAGCTGCAAAACGAAGCACAAAAAGCCGACATGGGGCTAATATTTAGTGGCGTAAAAGTGGCGGGGGTGCTCGACTATGTGGCAGCATGGTACATAAAGGCAGCACAATACCTCCAGCGCCACAATACCGACGATTCCACCAACGACCTAAAAACCCGCGCCGCCTTTGTCTCCACCAACTCCATTGCGCAGGGCGAGCAGGTGGGCATTCTCTGGAACGAAATGTTTAACCGCTACCACATCAAAATTCACTTTGCCCATCGCACCTTTAAGTGGAACAATGAGGCCAAAGGGAATGCCGGTGTTCACGTGGTTATTGTTGGTTTTTCGAACTTCGATATTCCAGAGAAATTTATTTATGAGTACACCGAAGCCAAAGGAGAACCGCATGAACTAAGGGTAAGAAACATTAATCCATATTTGGTGGAGGGAAAAGATGCTTTTATTCCAAGTAGGAATAAACCAATATGTAGCGTTCCTGAAATGTCATATGGAAGCATGGCCAACGATGGTGGTAATTTATTGTTAAGCAACGAGGAACGAGATACCCTTATACAAATAGAACCTAAATCTGAATTGGTAATAAGACCATTTATAGGTTCTCAAGAATTTATAAACGGAATCAAAAGATGGTGTATTTGGCTCAAAGACATTCAACCCAACGAGTATTCAAACTTAAAAGAGGTATTGAATAGAATTAAACTAGTTAGAGAATATCGATTAAAAAGTTCAAGAGAAACTACACGAAAACTAGCTGACTTTCCATCATTATTTGGAGAAATACGGCAACCTACAACTGATTATCTATTAATTCCAGGTGTATCTTCAGAAAACAGAAAATATATTCCAATAGGATTTTTAAAAAATGATACAATCGCCAGTGATCTTGTTCGAACTGTACCTTTTGCCAGCCTTTATACATTTGGCATTATTACATCATTAATGCACATGACCTGGGTGCAGTATGTTTGCGGCCGTCTTAAAAGTGATTTCCGCTATTCAAGCTCCATTGTCTACAACAACTTCCCCTGGCCCGAAAACCCCACGGCCAAGCAGCGGGAGGCCATAGAGCAGGCGGCGCAAATGGTGCTCGATACGCGCGCAACATTCCCCGGCAGTAGCCTCGCCGACCTCTACGACCCGCTCACCATGCCCCCCGCGCTGGTTAAGGCCCACCACCAGCTCGACAAGGCAGTAGACCTTGCCTACCGCCCACAACCCTTCGTAAGCGAAACCAAGCGCATAGAGTTCCTTTTCGACCTCTACGACAAATACACCGCCGGGCTTTTTGCAAAGGAGAAGAAGAAAAGGGTAAAAAAGTAGGTGCTTGCTATAATAAGTCAGGGTGTGACTTGTATGCATGAGAGAAACAGTCACGCCCTGACTAATTCTTAGCTGCAGCAACTTAATTTCCCCGCCATTGATGGCGGGGTGTGCCTATAAACCATGAAAAAGGCGAGGGCTTCAGCCCTTTTCCGCCGTTGCCAAAGGGCTAAAGCCCTACGTTTTATTTCATGCGTTTCCCTATCCCCGGCCTGAAGGCGCGGGGAAATTTAGGTTGGCTATTAGTTAAGGTGTGTCTTGTATGTGTCATATAGTCGCGCCCTGACTGAATCTTAGCTGCAGCAGCTTAATTTCCCCGTCATTTATGGCGGGGAACAAGGCCAAACCCTATAATATGCGAGGGCTTCAGCCCTTAATCTGGCAAGGCTAAATGCAAAAACTCCGAACACTTAACAGTGTCCGGAGTTCTGTGGGCCCAGTTGGTATCGAACCAACGACCCTCTGATTATGAGTCAGATGCTCTAACCGACTGAGCTATGGGCCCAAGGACTTTCCCGTTCGGAAAAGTTTTCCTTATTTTGCGCTGCAATATTACGCATTTACAACGGATTTGTCAAGACCCATTTTCAATTTTTTATAATGCACACCACCATTACCGAATTGCGCAACACATCCATTCGCAACATTATCTTCGACCTAGGCGGGGTTATCCTACCAGTTGATTACCACCTAACCATTCAAAAATTTGAGGAGTTTGGCTTTACAAACTTCCAGGAAACCTTTACCCAGGCTACTCAAATAGACCTGTTCGATAAGTTGGATAAGGGTCTTGTTGAACCGGAGGTTTTTAGAACCACCATCCGCACTATTGCTGGCAAAAACCTCTCCGACTCCCAAATTGATGAGGCTTGGAATGCAATGTTGTTGGATTTTATCCCATCTCGTCTGAACGTTTTAGCGCGAGTAAAGGAGCACTACAACACTTACCTGCTTAGCAATACCAATGCCATACACTACCCAGTTTACCTCAAACAGCTGAAGGCACAAACGGGTATCGCATCGCTTGCCACCTTCTTCAATAAGGAGTACTACTCACACCTAATCCATCTCCGCAAGCCGGACAGGGAGACCTTTGAGCTTATCCTTCATGAAAATTGGCTCAAACCGGAAGAGACGCTATTTATCGACGATACGCTTCAGCACGTGGAGGGTGCCCGAAAAGCAGGGCTTAAGGCCTATCATCTAAAGGTAAACGAAGGCGAGTCCATTGAGCAGCTATTTGCCCATCTGCTCTAGCATACCTCCCTATATTTTATGACCAAACCTGCCGTTGACCAATAAGTTGGCAGTTTGAAGGCCAAAAATTTGATATTTCTTCACCGAAGCATATCTTTGTGGGATTTTAAAAAATTAGCCTACCCAATGTCGATTGAAACTGTCTCTAAACCACAATGGTTGGATAGTTGAAAATATTGGAACAGGCAGTGTTGCAGAAAAAAGTAGTAAGAGAAAAAATATAGCAGTCAATGAGTTCTAAATTTCCAGAATACAAAGGGTTAGACCTGTCGCAGGTAAATAAAGATGTTTTAAAAACCTGGGGCGAACACGATACCTTTCACAAGAGTCTCAAGATAAGAGAAGGACACCCCGCATTCGTATTTTACGAGGGGCCACCTTCCGCAAATGGTATGCCGGGGATTCACCACGTAATGGCCCGTACCATTAAGGATGTATTCTGCCGTTACAAAACTCAGCAAGGATTTCAGGTTCATCGCAAGGCCGGTTGGGATACCCATGGGCTACCCGTGGAGCTAGGTGTTGAAAAGATGCTTGGCATTACCAAGGAGGATATTGGAAAATCCATTTCGGTAGAGGAGTATAACCAAACCTGCCGCCGAGAGGTTATGAAGTATACTGACCTCTGGGAGGACCTTACCCACAAAATGGGTTACTGGGTCGACATGGAAAACCCATATATCACCTACGACAACCGTTACATAGAAACACTTTGGAACCTCCTCAGCCGACTCTACGAAAAGGGTCTTCTATACAAGGGTTACTCCATTCAACCATACTCACCGGCAGCAGGTACCGGACTTAGTACCCACGAGCTCAACCAGCCCGGATGCTACCGCGACGTGAAGGACACTACCCTTATTGCCCAATTCAAGGTAACTCGGGATGCAAAGAATGAATTCCTGTTTCAAAATGCCGATGCTGACGTTTTCTTTATCGCATGGACAACTACACCGTGGACGCTTCCTTCCAACACGGCTCTTGCCGTTGGAAAGGGAATTACCTACCTGCGCGTAAGAACATTCAACCCATACACCTCTTTGCCGGTCGTTCTAATTCTTGCCAAGGAGTTGATGGGCAACTTCTTCCCCGAGAAGAACAAGGAGCTCAGCTTCGACGACTATAAGCCGGGCGATAAGAATATCCCGTTCAAGGTGCTTTCGGAGCATAAGGGCTCCGATTTAGAGGGATGCCGCTATGAGCAGCTAATGCCCTACCAGCAACCCACCGATGGCGATGCCTTCCGCGTTCTGGTTGGCGACTTTGTTTCCACCGAAGACGGAACAGGTATTGTGCACATTGCCCCCAGCTTTGGTGCCGACGACTTCCGTGTTGCCAAGCAAAATGGTATTGGCTCACTAACCTTGGTTGACAAAACCGGACGCTTCATTGATGGTGTGGGTGAATTCAGCCACCGATTTGTAAAGAACGAATACGACGATAGCATTCCCAAGGATGCCGCAACGGTGGATGTAGACATTGCCGTGAAGCTGAAAATGGAGAACAAGGCGTTCAAAATTGAGAAGTACGAGCACAGCTACCCCCATTGCTGGCGCACCGACAAGCCCGTGCTCTACTATCCGCTCGATAGCTGGTTCATTAAAACAACAGCTCTTCGCGACCGGATGATTGAACTCAACAACACCATCAACTGGAAGCCACAAAGCACCGGAACCGGTCGCTTTGGAAAGTGGCTCGAAAATTTGGTTGACTGGAACCTTTCGCGCTCTCGCTACTGGGGCACGCCGTTACCCATTTGGGCCACCGCCGACCAAAGTGAGCGCAAATGTATTGGCTCCGTGGCTCAGCTCAAGTTGGAGATGGAAAAATCGGTTAAGGCTGGCTTTATGCAAAGCAACCCGCTGTCCGGTTTTGTTGAAAGCGATTTTAGCAAGGATAATTATGATAAGTTCGACCTCCATCGTCCTTTCGTCGACGACGTAGTTCTCGTTTCCGATAAAGGTGAAAAGATGCTCCGCGAAACCGACCTCATCGACGTGTGGTTCGACTCCGGTGCCATGCCCTACGCTCAAGTTCACTTCCCATTCGAAATGGATGAGAAAGAGTTGATGCAGGTTTTCCCCGCCGACTACATTGCCGAGGGAGTTGATCAAACTCGAGGATGGTTCTTCACCCTTCACGCGCTCTCCACCATGCTCTTCGACTCTGTTGCTTTCAAAAACATCATCTCCAACGGGTTGGTGCTCGACAAAAATGGCAACAAGATGAGCAAGCGCCTTGGTAATGGGGTTGATCCTTTTCAGGCCATAGAACAGTATGGTTCCGACACGCTACGCTGGTATATGATTACCAACTCTCAGCCTTGGGATAACCTAAAGTTTGACCCAGCCGGAGTTGATGAGGTTAAGCGTAAATTCTTTGGAACGCTTTATAACACCTACTCCTTCTTTGCGCTGTATGCCAACATCGATGGATTCCAGAACAAGGAGGCTGAAGTCCCCGTAAGTAAAAGGCCGGAAATCGATCGCTGGGTGCTCTCTTTGCTTCAATCGCTAATAAAAGAGGTAACCGACGCTTTCGAAAACTACGAGCCAACGAGGGCGGGTCGGGCAATTCAGGATTTTGTTACCGAAAATCTCAGCAACTGGTATGTACGCCTCAACCGTAAACGCTTTTGGGGTGGCGAATACAACCAAGACAAGATTGCTGCATACCAAACCCTCTACACCTGCCTCGAAACGGTTTCTATGTTGGCGGCCCCCATTATCCCTTTCTATATGGATAAGATTTTTACAGACCTCAACAAGGTTTCGGGCAAGCATACGGAAGAGAGCGTTCACCTAGCCAACTTCCCCAAGGGCAACGAGCAACTCCTCGACAAAAAGTTGGAGTTGCGGATGGACATTGCTCAACGGGTATCGTCCATGGTGCTGGGTCTCCGCCGAAGGGTCAACATCAAAGTACGTCAACCACTCACCAAAATCATGATTCCAGTTCTTGACCAACAGATGCAGGAGAGCATTGAAGCAGTAAAGGACCTAATCCTTACTGAGGTTAATGTAAAGGAGCTGGAATACATCACCGATACAACGGGAGTGCTGGTAAAAAAGATTAAACCAAACTTTAAAACCCTTGGGCCAAAGTTTGGCAAGCAAATGAAGGAAATTGCCAACACCCTGGCGACCTTTACCCAGGACGATATTTTTAAGATTGAGGCTAACGGCGTGTATGTTATCCCATCAAGTGCTGGCGAGTTAACGCTTACCCTTGAGGATGTAGAAATTCTTTCGGAGGACATTCCCGGTTGGCTAGTGGCTAGCGAAGGTCGCCTTACGGTTGCGCTTGATATAACCGTAACCGAGGAGCTTCGGCAGGAGGGCATTGCTCGCGAGTTAATTAACCGTATTCAAAATATCCGCAAAGATATTGGCTTGGACGTAACCGATAAGATTATAATTCGTATTGGTAAGAATTCTACCATCGATGATGCTATACTAAAGCATCGCAGCTACATATCAACTCAAACTTTGGCTGTTGATATCTTGTTGGAGGATTCCGTAAACGGCGAAGGCTCGCAAGAGATTGAACTTGATACCGAAATGGTAACCAGAATAAGGGTTGACAAAGCAAGTTAAGCTTTGACGGTTTTAAAATTTTTATATCTTTAAGAAAATTTTTTAGGCTATGGCTGAAAAAGAGAAGACAAGGTACTCGGATGAGGAGCTTGCAGAATTCAAGGAAATAATTCTGCAAAAACTTGAAAAGGCCCGCAGGGATTACGAGACGCTTAAAGCTTCCATTACAAATAGTGAGAGCAACGACACTCAAGATACCTCACCAACCTTCAAGATTCTTGAAGAAGGGGCTTCAACGCTTTCAAAGGAAGAATCGGGAAAGTTGGCTCAGCGGCAGCTGAAGTTTATTTCTCACCTAGAGGCAGCACTCATTCGCATCCAGAACAAAACTTACGGCATTTGCCGTGAAACTGGAAAATTAATTTCCAAGGATCGCTTGAAGGCGGTTCCGCATGCCACCTTAAGCATCGAAGCAAAGAATAGCCAACAGTAGTATTCGTCTCTGTTGTGAAAAAAGCCGACAGGAAATTTCTGCCGGCTTTTCTGTGCTTTATGGGGAATATGCCCATTAATTGACCTTGCAAGCCATCACTGGGTTCTATATTTTACTAGTTTTGCATCTGCCATGGCGAATGCCCAAACCATTCACCATGCCAATTATACATTCCATTTTGAGGCTATGAGTATAAAATCTTTCAAAGTAAAGCAACCCAGCGTAATGCAGCTTGCAGCCATAGTGGTTGTGGCGGTGCTGCTCCTCGACCAGTCTGTTAAGTTCTGGGTGAAAACCAACATGATGGTTGGCGAATCAATCCGCGTTTTTGGCAACTGGTTTTACATCTATTTTGTGGAAAACAGAGGAATGGCCTTTGGTATGGAATTTGGCGGAGATTGGGGAAAGCTTGCCTTAAGCCTATTTCGTATTGCGGCAGTAATCGGTATTGCTTGGTATCTCAATGCGCTTTCAAAAAGCAACGCTTCAAAAGGATTAATTATCGGGCTCGCACTTGTTATGGCCGGAGCTCTAGGAAATATTATTGACTCTGTATTATACGGGTTGATATTTAACGATCCCCTTGGTGGAGTGGCCCAACTCCTTCCCGCTGGAGGCGGATATGCCGCATTCCTACACGGTAAAGTAGTGGATATGCTCTATTTTCCATTAATTGAGGGCTCCTACCCATCGTGGATTCCCTATTTGGGCGGACAAGAATTCATCTTTTTTCGACCAATTTTTAACGTTGCCGATGCCTCCATCAGCGTTGGCGTTATCTACCTCATGCTTTTCCACCGGAAAGAACTCTTTAAGGATGAGTCAAAAAAAGAAATTATTACCACCGATAAATGATAAGACAAACCGGAGCATCCCTCCGGTTTTTTACTTTTCAATTCTCATCCATCTAATGACAACAGGAGAAACAAGGTATTGACCGGTATCTGGCAGTTGATGGATTTTTCTAACCACATCCATTCCTGAAACAACACGACCAAAGGCAGCAAAGCCTTGTCCGTCGGGGTTTCGGCGTCCACCATAATCCAACTCCGGCTGGTTGCCAAGGCAAATAAAAAACTCCGTAGAGGCCGTTCCCGGCTCAAGACGAGCCATGGAGATGGTTCCGTCGACATGGAAAAGGCCGGTTTGAGAAGTGGGCTCGTGAGCAATTTCCGAATACTTTGCAATCAGCGAATCGTTGAAAAGGCCACCCTGGATAACCTCTATTTTGTGCTGGGCGGCTGGCTGGTTATTCAGCCGAACAGTGCGATAGAAGTAGCCGTTTTTATAGGCACCCCGCTCCACCAACTGCAGGAAATTTTTACTCGTGACCTTTGCCCTTACCGTATCAACGGCAACCACAATGTTACCTAGCGATGTTGCAATAATCACCTTGGGTTGCGAAGGAACCCTACATCCACCTAAGATGAGAAAAAGCGCCACTGGCCAAAAACCAATAAGCGCTTTTCTATTTATTATGGCTAATTCCAAAACCAAAAATGCAATGTTAGTCCTCAGCCCTCCTAAGGTAATCGTCGAACATTCGACCCAACCGCCTCAACTCCTTCTGTGGACCAGCGATTATCAGCGGGTTGTCGGAATGATCAATGGTAACGGTATCTTCGTATAGCAACAGTAACTTTTTCATTCCACTTTTATAGCGGTAGCTAAGCAGGTTGCCTTCATCCGAAACCTTCACAAACCCCATGGCTTCCATGATCTTCTCCAAATGAATTCGCTCCTCCTCAAACGATTTGTTTATGTAAACCTTCTTTTTTGCAAAACCAATAAGTGGAAAAATGAGTGAAATACCACCACCAAAAATCATGTACATCCATACTATTGACATCTGGAAGTCCTTAAAGGGTTCTGGTTTCATCAGTTCAAAAACGATGGTTAGCAATCCAAGAAAAAGGTAGAAATACAGCAAATACTTGGCAAGTCTTCTTATGTACTGTTTCATCACAAACTATTTTAATGGTTGAATTAAAGAATTATAAACGATAAAGAACTCTTGCGTAATCATAACAAAAACAAAAATAGCGAATCGTACGATGCTAAACCAATAACCTCCCAATATTTTTAGCCACAGCTCTTTCAGATGTATTCGTTTTAGGTAACACAACCTTATCCCAAAGTACTGTAAACTTGCATATAAGTTATCATTTTTATGCATAAGCTAATGCAGATTTTCTATGAATTACTATCTTTCACCCAAATGGAGATCAATATCAATTTTGGTGTTCACCATATGAGTTTTTACTATTTCCCAACTTTAACTTACAACTTATGAAAAAAATTCTTCTTGCCCTTGCTGCCGTTCTTATGACCGGGACCGTTAGCGCACAAAACGAAAATACCATTGTAGGTTACTGGCTTACCCAGGACAAGGATTCAAAGGTTGAAATTTACAAAGCGAAGGATGGTTTGTTCTACGGAGCCATTCGGTGGTTGAAAGAGCCAAACAGGAATGGTGCCCCCAAAAAAGACGATAAAAATCCTCAGGAAAAACTCCAAAGCAGGGCCATTCTTGGATTGAGCATCCTAAATGGTTTTCATTACAACCAAGAGGACAAGGAGTGGGTTGACGGAACCATCTACGATCCAAAGTCGGGAAAAACCTACAAGTGCCTGATGTGGTTCGATGGAAATTTTACCACCCTTCATGTTAAAGGCTACATTGGCTTCTCCATTATTGGAAGGGAAGTTAGCTGGACAAAAACAAATCTATAAAACACAATGGTAGCAAGGTGGCTACAAAGTATTACAGGTCTTCTTTACCCCAACCTTTGTGCAGTTTGTGGCACACCACTGGTTGGCGGTGAAGAGGTAATGTGCACGGGTTGCAGCTACCGCATGCCTAAAACCAGAAACTGGCATGATCCTGAAAACGATGTGGCTAAAATATTTTGGGGCAGGGTGCGCCTTCAGCACGCTTGCGCCTATCTATATTTTCGGAAGGGAAGCCGATATCAAAAATTGCTGCATAAGCTAAAGTATGCCGGCCGAAAGGACATAGGCCGATATCTAGGGCAGCAGTTTGCACATGAGCTTACGGCTGTTACCCCATTCAAAGACATCAGCGCCATTGTTCCTGTTCCGCTACACCCCAAAAAGCAAAAAAAGCGCGGTTATAACCAGAGTGAATGGATTTCGCTTGGTCTTTCTGATGTGCTTAATCTGCCCGTGGTAAATGATATCCTTAAGCGTGCCGTATTCACCGAAACTCAAACCCGAAAAGGGCGCATGGAGCGATGGGAAAATGTGTCGAATGTTTTTGAAGTCGATAACCAAAATGGTCTTCCCGAAGGAGCCCATATCCTACTTGTTGATGATGTAGTAACCACCGGAGCAACGCTAGAGGCGTGCGCTCAAGCCCTTGTCGAAAAGGGTAACTACCGAGTTAGCATTGCCACCATTGCATTTGCAAGCCAATAATCCTAAAACATGTAGAATAGAGCCAGCTGTAAAAGGTTGTTATACTGCCCCGAAACACGGCGGTATGTTCCCGACGGACCGGTACCGCGTATTGGCGTGATTGAATAGCTATACTTGACCGATGCTCCAGCTTGCTTCCAAATGTAATACTTTACCCCCACCTGAGCACTTAGCTCAAAGAAGTTGAATTTTGGCGAATCGATTGGTGCAAGAGGTCCTAACTCGGTCTCTTCTCTCGAATGAACAAGGATGCCAAATCCCAAACCACCTTCCATTTATAATCGTGAAAACAAATGATGTTGAATTTTAAAAACGAATCGTGCAAAAATAATTACACACATACAGTGCAATAGTAATAAAAAAAGCCACTCAATAGGTGGCTTTTTAATTGTTATTTGAATACTATTTTAATAGTGTTATAATAGTATCTAATGTGTCGATGCCTACGTTATTTGCCTTGTCTAGTGCTTCCGAACCCTGTTTGAGTATGGCTGACTCCTCAGGTGTAAATTCAACCTCCCTGGTTAGCGTGTTAAGGTCTATGGTAGTGGAGTATTTAAACCCTACCTCTGTGCGCTGTAGGTTTAAGCTCTTTTGCTCCAACTCGCTAAAATCCACCTTATCTACAATACTCTTTACTAGCTGCATGGTGGCTACGTTATGCCGCTCTGGCAATATACCTGCGTATATTATAGCCATTCTGTCTTTAAATGTAAGTATCATATAAATTGCTTTTAAGTTGCTCTTCTAAATATACCATCATCACTAATATACAACGCTTTTAAATTATTTCCGCCTGAAGTCTTTGGCATATAGAAATAATCTAAATGAATGGAATTTGCGGTCATTTCTGCATACAATCCGTTATTATAATCTATTCTGAACCTGTCCGGTTTAATCGTAGTAGTAGCTGTATTCACACCTAATCGGTATGAATTAAATGTCATTACTGAGCTTTTTACGCTATCAGTGTCAACAAGCTCATCTAACTTGGCCGCATCTTCGCCATTTGAATTAAAGAATTGAAGAGAGTTTGTGCTAGAGTCAATTACTATTCTCTTACCGCTGTTGGCACTCGACAGCTGCGCCTTTGTCATTACTACAACTCCATTCTTATC
>DATKVT010000218.1 GCA_035529935.1 Williamwhitmania sp.
AAAAACTAGGCTTGGATCACCTCCGCTAAGCTGGATGATAAGGGCAAGGTATACCTCCTCCACCTCCATGTTGAACCTCCGCTTGGCCGTTTTGTATCCCAGCTCGTTGGCCTTCTTGTACATCAGCACAAGCATTGCCAGCATGAGGGTAACGTAGAGCATAATCATAATCCCGTTTACGCTCGTTGAAACGAAGTGCTTGAAGCTCAACTCCTGTTTTATAAACCTGAAGAACACCTCTATGTCCCAGCGCCTGCGGTACATCTCGACTTTGTGGTGCCGCGCTTTAGCGATGCCACGCTGCAGGGCTACATGCCCCGTGCCCGTAGGTTTGGCTTTATTGCACAGAGCTCCACCGATGCCCGCACGCTAGCCCACGAGCTGGGCCACGGCGCATTTAACCTCTCGCACACCTTCCCTGTGCTGCCGCAGGGCACCACCGACAACCTTATGGACTATAACGAAGGTTCTCGCCTTATTAAGCCGCAGTGGGATCTTATTCACAACCCAGAGTTAACTACCGGGTTGCTGGATGATGAGACGGATGCGGCGAGTGTGAGAACTGACACTGCTACTATACATTCTTGGAAAGATCTATTTCCTAATAGTACGAATATAGAATTGGAAAAAATCTCAAGAATCTACGACACAGTAGCGGTTAAGTTTGATTCATTAAATATTAAGAGTAAAGATGAAAATGTTGCTTTATATGGGGATTTGAAAAGTTGGTCAGTGCGTAAATCTTCACATGCTGGGAGGATACAACAAGTAGCAATTAATATTGCCACAAAAGATAACCCTCATTTCGAATCTGTTGATCGCAATGAAATTTACATTGAAGATTACACTTACAAGACTAATATTGATTCAACGGAGTGGACACACAATACAAAAGTTGCTCTTCATAGTTATGTCGATATCATTGATTTTAAAAAAGCAAGAATATCGAGTCTTGATGCCCTAAAGAATTTAACATCTATTAAAGTTGCCACATTTAAGTTAAAATCAAATAACAGCACAATACCCGGCTATATTTCTCCTTTAGATTATAATGGCAATCCGAGTAACGATCAAAAATATAAATCACTTCCTTCATACAGGGTAGATGATTACGTGTTAGTTGCATTTTATTCTAAGAATGGTTCTAATCCCGATTTTGTGTTTCAGTTGATACCTTCACGCTCTACAAAAGACTATGAGGTTGCAACTTGGCTTGAACATATAGATATACTCAGCGATACTTTGAAGAAGGTTGTTCTTACAGTAGAGCAACTAAAAGAGATATTCCCTACGGCTGATACTGCTAGGATTAGGGAGGTCGTGAACTCAATTAACAAGTATAGCGACGAGTTCAATATCAATACTCCCGAACGGATGAGCCATTTTCTTGGTCAAATTGGTGCTGAAACAACGGGCAAGAAATCGCCTCCTCTTTCTACACTTGTAGAGGACTGTGGTTATACTAAAAAAAATATTAAGTATAATAAAGATGCCTTTGCACAAAGGATAAAAAATGAAATTATAACAACTAATGAGAAAACCTTTAATTGGCTTCTTAATCCGGATTTATTTGAAGGCTTTAGTGATACAAGTTATTTTTTCCTTAGAAATGGCAACGTAGTTCAAAGGGATACAGTATATCATCTAGTGAGTAATGTTTACACCTCTACATCAACTAAGCATGCTTACGATGGACAGGGTATTAAAGATATGTATGTCGATGGACATCAGAATTGCGCTTTATTTAATTACGTATATTGTTGTAATAAATCTGGTTTAGGCAACCACAATGTAGCATCGGGCGATGGCGCATTATTCCGGGGAAGGGGTTTTATTCATTTAACAGGAAGGGACAACTATGAAAGGAAATTCTTCAAGTACTGGAAAGAGGAAAACCCTAATGATAAAAGAACTGTTGAACAAATTGTATCTTTGTTGGAAACCGATGTGGACTTGGCCATAAAAGTGTCCATGATATATTGGAAGTACAATGGCATAAACCAGTATATTAACAATTCCAGCATTGATAGCAACGATGATGAAATTCGCCAGGTTAGCATTTTGGTTAATGGAGGTCAAATGAATAAGGAGATGAATGATATTCCGAGCCATTCGCAACGAGAGCAAAATACAATAAATGCCTTTAACGTGTTAAACAAAAAGTAGTAAAACATGAAACGCAACGTCATTTTTCTATTTTTATTGACATACAGTGTTCTATCACTTGGTCAAACGGAGAAAAATAAAACTTATAATGTTAGTCAAATACAGGGAGTTTGGCAGTTATATTTTGGTTACTTATACGATAATAACAATGCTTTTTATAAAATTTTCTATATCTATAATGGTAAAAAAAACTTGAAGATTGATATTAGAGGTAATCCTTACGACAAGTTAAGTGTGACAGTTACTAATTATGGATTTGGTAATTCATATGACCGTGATTCTATATGTAAGATGAAACAACTAAACGATACAGGAAAGGTATATGTTGAAATGGATGAGAATGCAGACGTAGAGGATTGTCTTGTTAACATAGCAACAATATTTGAGTTAACACCTAAAAGTTATTTAAATATTTTTGGAGATGAGTGTAATTACCTCGAAAGTGCACCTAAAGAAGTTTTGGAGGTTTTATACAAACGTGGGATGCACGATAAACGGGATTACATCAAGGAATTTTTAGGTTTAAGGGTTTGCGGTATACAGGCTGAAAAAAGTTTTATTTATGATTCTACCCTAAACAAAACCAAAATGTACCTTATAAAGGACGATATAATAACCGTAACCAGTGAACGGGATGGTTTTGTAGAAATGGAGTACGAAACCGCCAAAGGGAAAATAATCAAGGGATGGGTCAGAAAAGAGGACCTTGGTTGCATTGAAACCCCCGCTCGCCTTTAGATTTGCCTTACTGTTTTTAAGTTACTACTTTTAGAAGAAGAGAACGGGGTGAACTCCCACGCTCGCTAGGCCAACGGCCTATTCCGCGTATTAGTCCCCATTCCCCTCTTCCTTCGGCAGCCAAG
>DATKVT010000219.1 GCA_035529935.1 Williamwhitmania sp.
TTAGCGAAGCGATCTCATGAGCGTAGCGAATAAACCACCTTGCCACTTGCTAGTGGTTACTCGCAAATGCTCGTGAGGGCCTCGCCGTTCGGACACGACTCCGCGCACAAGGGACTTGCACCCTCTGGACTGGCTCCTAAACGCATCGTTTAAAAGAACTTTTACTATATTTACCATTCAAGGCACACACACGCGGTCATAAAACATTGCGCGGATAGTGCTATATTTGAACGAAATAACATTTAATCAACGGCTTAGCGGGCTGATAAGTTTGTGCTTCGAAATGCGCAACGTTTCATACCGCCATCCGTTAGCAATAATTTAAAACAAAACGAAAATGAAAAAAATTTTACTCTTAACATTAACGATTTTACTATCAAATTTATCAATCGGACAAGAAATTCCTAAACTGAAATTAACGCCAAACGGGGTTGAACCAATCGTTGTGGAAGTTGACAGTTTGAGTGCATCCGAAATTTATCAAAAAGCGCAAAATTGGGTTCAGGAAACCTATAAAAATCCTGACAAAGTTCTCAAAGCAAATATTGCGAATGAAAAAATTAGAATTGATGGATTTGCTACAGATGCTTGGTGGTATAAATCGTTAGGAATTCGTAATTCCTATAATATGGAATATACCATAGAAATATCATTCAAAGATGGACGTTATCGATTTGAATATATTATTGGACAATTTTACATCGATGGTGGACAAAAAGTACTTTACGACTATGGAACTTTTTACAAGAAAAGTGGCGAAATTAAAAAATCATATACTGACGCTGTGCCAAGTTTGGAGTTAACAATGAATGAACTTTCTCAATCATTTTACAATTATGTAAGCGGAAAGACATCTAAAAAAGATGGTGATTGGTAATATTTTATAGAATTTGATTTAACATAACGGAATTAAAAAACTATTGCCAATAAATAGGACTTCGTGCGGTCGGCACGACCCAGCATGAACCCCAAAGGGCTCACGAGCGAAAGCGAGTAACGCTCGGTTGCACGCGATCCCGCAGCACCACACTTTTTCTATGATGCTAATTCCAGATTTAGGCAACAAAGCCTCAATCGCTATAAGCAAGTGTCGCGATTCCGCCAACCGAAAGGAAAAGAACAAAGCTTGCAACCGCACCGAAAATAAGTAGTACTTTACGAACCGATTAAAAACAACGGATTATACAAGGAATTAGTAGATGATAACAGGAGATTTACGATCGCAGATTGATAAAGTGTGGGAAGCCTTTTGGACGGGTGGCCTATCGAACCCCATAACCGTAATTGAGCAGATGACCTATCTGCTTTTTATTCGCCGGTTGGACGAGCTGCAAACCCAAAAGGAGTCGAAGGCTAATTTGCTTAAGAAACCAATTGAAGACCCTATTTATAAAGCTGAGGAGAACGAGCTGCGCTGGAGCCATTTCAAGAATATGGATCCGGAGGTGATGCACCGCATGTTTACCAAGAGTGATGGTGTTTTCGATTTCCTGCGCAACGTGGGCAACCGCAGCGCAGCCTTTAGCAAGTTTATGAAGGGGGCCACCTTTATGATCCCCACCCCCCGGCTGCTGGCTCAGGTGGTGGAGATGATCTCCAACATCCCCATGACCGACCGCGATACCAAGGGCGATGTGTACGAATACCTATTGAGCAAGATTGCCTCGGCGGGACAAAACGGACAGTTCCGCACCCCTCGCCACATTATTCGCATGATGGTGGATATGGTGGAGCCAACCCTGGAGGATGTGATTTGCGATCCGGCATGCGGCACGGCGGGCTTCCTAACCAGCTCCGGCGAATACATCCGGGAGCATTTCGAGAAGGAGCTCTACACCGATACCATAAAGAAACACTTTCAGGAGAAGATGTTCATGGGTATGGAGTTCGACCCTACCATGATTCGCATTGGGGGAATGAACCTGATGCTGCACGGCATTGAGAACCCGCAGCTGTTCGATATGGATGCGCTGAGCGAGGCCAACGGCCTATTTACCGAAAAGGCAACGCTGGTGCTGGCCAACCCACCCTTTAAAGGGAGCTTGGACCGGGAGGCGGTGGATGGAAGAATACTGAGCGTGGTGGATAGCAAGAAGACCGAGCTGCTATTCCTGGCCCTAATCCTAAAGGGGTTGAAGCTGGGTGGCAGAGCGGCGGTGATTGTGCCCGATGGCGTGCTCTTTGGCAGCAGCAACGCCCACATGCAAATACGCAAGGAGCTGATTGACCACCAAAAGCTGCAGGCGGTGATAAGCATGCCCAGCGGGGTATTTAAACCCTACGCCGGGGTGAGCACTGCCGTGCTGGTATTTACCAAGACCAACAGCGGTGGAACCGATAGCGTCTGGTTCTACGACATGAAGGCCGATGGCCTCAGCTTGGACGATAAGCGCCAACCCATTGAGGCCAACGACATCCCCGATATTGTAGGCCGCTACCACAACCTAAAGGGCGAAACCAACCGAAGCCGAACCGATAGCAGCTTTATGGTTCCGGTAAAGGAGATACAGGACAATAAGTATGACCTAAGCATAAACCGCTACAAGGAGGTGGTGTACGAGGTTAAAACCTACGAGAAGCCAACGGTAATCATCTCCCAAATTGAGGAGTTGGATAGGGAGCGTGCCGCATTGCTAAACCAGTTAAAAACGATGCTGGTATGAGTTGGATAACTATTCCTTTGGGTGAGATAATAACTATTTCGAAAGGTAAAAAACACACACCTGTTGACGGAGGAATAAATCGGTATATTAATATCGAAAACCTTCATGATGCAGAAAATTCATTATTTACCAACGATAATGGTGTTTTTGTTAGAAATGAGGATTTAATTATTGCCTGGGATGGCGCAAATGCTGGTAAAGTCGGAGTTGGTTTCGAAGGAGTAATAGGAAGTACGTTAGCAAGATTAAAGTTGAAAGTTGATAATGCTGACCCAAATTATCTCTTCTGGGTTCTTGAATCCTTAAATTCTAAAATTAAGTCTCAAAGAACGGGTGCAACCATTCCTCACGTTAATGGATCTGCACTTAAAGAAATTGAAATCCCTCTCCCCCCTCTCCCCATCCAAAAGCGCATTGCCGAAATACTCGATGCCGCCGATGCCCTAAAGCGCAAAGACCAAGAGCTGCTAAAGAAATACGATGAGCTGGCTCAGTCCATCTTTATTGATATGTTTGGGGATATTGAGAAGAATGAAAAAGGCTGGGAGGTAAAAAGGTTTGATGAAGTTGTTGACTTTCCTTCAGGTCTTGTTGATCCTAAAATATCACCTTATTCCGAAATGTACCATGTAGGTGGAGATAATATTGAGAGCGCAACTGGAAGAATATTTGGATTACAAAGAACAAATGAACTATCCTTGAAAAGTGGCAAGTTCTATTTTACCAATAAACATATTTTATACAATAAAATTCGTCCTAAACTCAATAAAGTTACATTGCCTGATTTTGAAGGAATTTGTAGTGCAGATATGTATCCATTATTACCCAAAGAAAAGTTCCTTACTAAGGAATACTTATATTTTATTTTAAGGAGTGATTCATTCCTTGATTTTGCTGACAAGCAATCTAGAAGAGCGAATATCCCAAAAATAAACATGAACGAAATGTCTCTATTTAGATTCCCTATTCCTCCAAAGAAGATTCAAATCCGATTTATGAATCAACTTGAAAGGTTAAACAGTATTTCTTTAAGAAACAATGAGTCTTCATTAAAATCAAAAGATCTATTCAATACTTTAATTCAAAAAGCCTTCAATGGTGAACTAGTAGCAGAATGAGCAACTTCAACTTCATACCAGGTCAGTGGGCTGAGCTAGCCAAAGCCCCACAGGAGGCCGAGGAGCACGTATACGGTGCACCGCTGTATGCCGCCATGCTCTGCCGCAAGAGCTTGGAGGAGTGGGTGCGCTGGATCTACGAGCACGATGCCGACTTGGTGCTGCCCTACGATACCACCCTGAGCTCGCTCATGCACGACCAGGGGTTTAAGAACCTGGTGGCCCCCTCGCAGTTCTACCAGATTAACCTTATCCGCAAGCTGGGGAACACCGCGGTGCACTCCAGCGCCAAGATTAAACCCCAGGAGGCGCTTTACGCCCTTAAGCTGCTGCATGGATTTATCGGTTGGCTAACACAGGTGTACGGCGAGGAGCGGTTGCCTGTTGCTCCATTCGACGAAGCGCTCTTGCCGAAGGTCGGGGCCAAGGATAAGAGCAAGGAGGAGCTTCAGCAGCTGGAGAAATCGTTTCACCGGCAGCAGGAGCAGCTCCAAAAGCTGGAGGCGGAGCTGGCCAACATCAAAGCCATAAAGGAGCAGAACGTTGCCTCCATCCCACCTCCCATTGATCCCAACGAAGACCTTACCCGCAAGATATACATCGATACCCTGCTGCGCGAGGCGGGATGGGATCCATACGGCTACAAGGTTCCTGAATACCCAATAAAGGGTATGCCCCAAGACATCGGCAACAACGGTGCCGGCTTTGTGGATTACACCCTTTGGGGCGACGATGGAAAGCCTGTTGCGGTGGTCGAAGCCAAACGGACCAAGCGCGATCCCCGCGTAGGTCAGCACCAGGCCAAGCTATACGCCGATTGCCTGGAGAAGGAGTTTGGTCAGCGACCGGTTATATTCTACTCCAACGGTTTTAGAACATGGATGTGGGACGACCTGAGCTACGCCCCCCGCGAAGTGTTTGGTTTCTACACCAAGGACGAGCTGCAAATGCTTATCCAGCGCCGAACATCGCAAAAGGCACTTCCCGTGCAAGCGATCAACAACGATATTACCGATCGGCCCTACCAGCACGAGGCCATTCGCTGCGTAACCGAGGCGCTGCATGGCAAGCATCGCGAGGCCTTGCTGATTATGGCAACGGGCACCGGCAAAACAAGGGTTTCAGCCGCCATCATCGATCTGCTGAGCAAAGCCGGCTGGGTAAAGCGGGTTCTGTTCCTCGCCGACCGAAACGCCTTGATACACCAAGCTAAGACAAACCTGAACGATTACCTGCCCAACCTACCGGCAGTAGACCTCACCAAGGAGAAGGAGGACGAAAGCAGCCGCATTGTATTCTCCACCTACCAAACCATCATCAACATGATTGATGGGGAGAGCGATGGGGATAACCGCTACTATGGCGTTGGCCATTTCGATTTGATCATCTTCGACGAGATACACCGCTCGGTTTACAATCGCTACAAGCACGTTTTTAACTACTTCGATGGAGTTCGTATCGGCTTAACCGCCACCCCAAAATCGGAGGCCGATCGCGACACCTACGCCCTGTTTGGCATGGAGCCGAATAACCCAACCTTTGCCTACGAGCTGGAGCAGGCGGTTACCGATAAATGGCTGGTTCCTCCAAGAGCTATCTCGGTGCCCATTAAATTTCAGCGAAGCGGCATTAAGTATGCCGAGCTTGGCGACGAGGAGAAGCTGGCGTACGAGGAGCAGTTTACCGACCCTATTACAGGCGAGTATCCCAAGGAGATAGATGCCGAGGCATTAAACAAATGGCTCTTCAACACCGATACGGTTGATAAGGTGATAGGCCATTTGATGCAAAATGGCATTAAGGTGGAGGGCGGCGATAAGCTGGCCAAGACCATCGTGTTTGCCCGTTCGCACCTTCATGCAAAGTTCATCGAGGAACGGTTTAACAAGCAGTATCCTGCCTATAGGGGCGATTTCTTAAAGGTAATCGACCACAAGGAGGAGTACCGCTACGATCTGCTGAATAAGTTCAAGGAAAAAACAAAAGAGCCGCAAATTGCCGTATCGGTGGATATGCTCGATACGGGGATTGACGTTCCCGAGGTATGCAACCTGGTATTCTTTAAACCCATCCGCAGCAGCGTGAAGTTCTGGCAGATGATTGGCCGCGGAACCCGACTGTGCAAGGATCTATTCGCCCTAAAAAAGGACAAGAAGGAGTTTGTGATATTTGACTTCTGCGAAAACTTTGAGTTTTTTAATGCAACCCCCAAAGGTATCCTTGGTAATAGCAGCAAATCGCTAAGCCAACGGCTTTTTGAGCTTCGCTTGCGCTTGGCCTTTGCCCTGCTTGGTCAGGAAGAGGTGGCGTTGAAAGAGTATGGTCAAGCAGTTGTCGACCATCTTATTGAACAAACACAGGCACTGAATGGCGAGAGCTTTATTGTTCGTCAGCATTGGGAGGTTGTGGAAAAGTATCGCGATGCCAACGCTTGGAACGCTTTAAGCGATTTGGATGTAAAAGAGCTGCATCTTCACATTGCACCTCTAATGATGGAAGTCGAGCAGGACGAGCTAGCCAAACGATTCGATGTCCTAATGCTCGATATTCAGCTAAGCGTGCTGAATGGAACAAAAAAGCAGGCCGAGCTAATAAACAAGGTTGTAGATACAGCAGGAAAGCTGAGCAAGAAAGCCTCAATTCCGGCGGTTGCCAAAAAGATGGATACGATAAAGGCGGTGCAGCAGCGCTTATTCTGGGAAGGTGCCACCATTCCTGATATTGAGCGAGTGCGCATCGAACTAAGGGACATTATTAAATTCTTGGACTCGGAGCACATGCCCATCTACTTTACCATGTTCGAGGATGAGATTATGGGAGATATAAAGGAATTTCCGATAGTATGGGGGTTTAATGATTTGGAGGCATACAAGCGCAAGGTAGAGCAATACTTAAAGGAGCATAGCAACAACATTACCATTTACAAGCTGCGCAACAATGTATGCATCACCAAAGACGAGCTGCAAGAGCTGGAACGAATGCTATTCCAACAGGGAACGCTGGGAACAAAGAAACAGTTTACCGATGCCTACGGCGAGCAGCCACTGGGCAAGTTTATCCGAAGCATTGTTGGGTTGGATGTAAATGCAGCCAAGATGGCCTTTGGCGAAATATTGAATAATCAAACCCTAAATGCCCACCAGATCCGCTTCATCAATACCATAATAAACTTCCTGAATGTAAAGGGAATCATTGAACCCTCCATGCTGTTCGATGCCCCCTTTACCGATATCAGCTCCAACGGCATCGGCGGACTATTCGATGAGGCAATCGCCACCCGAATCATTTCGTTGATTGAGATTATCAATCACAACGCGGAGGTGGCGTAGAAGATTGCCAACGCATCACAGCAATGAATGGCAACCACTCTCTTTGCACTACCCTGGTGGTTGGCAACTTGCTCCCGCCTGCCCGTCCAACGGCTGCAACGCTCGGATAGAACCAACAAAAGGCTGTTCAGACAGTGCCGACCGTTTGCAAGAAGCCGCTGCCGAGATTTACATCATTTAGGTAACCAAAGCCTAAAATAGTTAGGTCGCCGTTTGACGCGCTATAAATTAATTGTAGGTTTGGGTAGGATACAGTTTTGCAGCATAAATAAGCGAGTTGGCGGTCATTGTTAGCCGACACTCCAAACTTAAATAGACTAAAATAATGAACAACGAAACGACATTAAGAGAATTTATGAAAAGCGTTTGGAACGAAAAGAATGTTGCAACCATTTCTAAATTTTTAGCAAGCGAATACACAGTGCATATTGACAATGCTGACCCATGGGAAGGAAAGACTTTAGATTGGAATGAATTTGAAACACGGTTAAACTACACTTTCAATTCATTCCCAGACATTCACTTTGACATTAAAACTGCTGTATCTGACGGGAATCTTGTTGCAATAACTTGGGTTATGACAGGAACAAACACAGGGAAAATAGGGCAATTACCAGCGACAAATAAAACGATAGAAGCAAAAGGAGTGACTATATATCATTTTAAGGATGGAAAAATTTGTGGTCACACACAGGTGTATGACAGAACTACTATTATGAGACAATTAGGTTTCATTAGGTAACCAGTGATATTTTAAAGAGAAATTAATACAAACCACTAACAGCGCGTTTGCCCCACTTGTTCCTATGGCCCTATCCAGCTAGGTTCACGGGGATATCGCCTACCCAACTAGCTACAAACCTGCCCATCCAATAGCAATTCTCGAAGGAGTTAGGAGAACTACGCCTGTTCAATGGTTGCACCTATAAGTGTTGATTTTCCAGCCATGGCAATTCTACCTGCACTACTCATATACCGAACGTTAGACTTAGGTAATTAACCATACAAACTTACAAGATTGTTTTTTTCTACCTTTGGAATAAATAAGGAAGTGAACTGTCCGAAAAAATCGGACAGCTGTATTAAAATGATTTGAATATGACAAAAGAAACCGCCATAAAATTATTCGAACAAAAGCAAATACGCTCAGTCTGGAAAGAAGAAGATGAGCAATGGTATTTTTCAATAATTGATGTAATTGAGGTTTTAACAGGAACCGACCGACCGCGCAAATATTGGAGCGATCTTAAAGCTAAGCTGCAAAAAGAAGGAAGCGAACTGTCCGAAAAAATCGGACAGTTGAAATTAGCTGCCGAAGATGGTAAAATGCGATTAACAGATGTTGCGGATACCGAGCAGCTGTTTAGGTTAATTCAAAGTATTCCGTCGCCCAAAGCCGAACCCTTTAAAATGTGGCTTGCCCAAGTTGGCAGTGAGCGTATCGACGAAATTGAAGACCCTGAATTGGGCATTGACCGATTAATGGAGACATATTTGCGAAAAGGATACAGCAAAGAATGGATAAACCAGCGTTTGAAAAGTATCGAGGTAAGAAAGGAGTTAACCGATGAATGGGAAAACCGGGGTGTACAAAAGGGACAGGAGTTTGCAATCCTGACTGATGAAATTACAAAGGCATGGAGTAGCTATACAACCAAGCAATATAAAAACCTAAAGAATTTAAAAAAAGAGAATCTTCGTGACCACATGTCAAATTTGGAACTGGTGCTTAATATGCTTGCCGAGGCCACAACAACCGTGATTTCTAAAGAGAAAAACCCCAAAACTTTTGATGACAATAGGAAAATAGCAAAACAAGGTGGAACAATTGCCGGAAATACAAGACGCGAGATTGAAGAAAAAACTGGAAAAAGGGTTGTAACAAGCCATAATGCAAAACAACTCGATAAAAACAAGAATAAAGAAATTGATGATAAATGATCTCAAAGCCCGCTCAGGCACACGTGCCGTCCGTTTGCAACAAGCCGCTGCCATGGAAGGCAGGCTAAACACTTAACAATAAAAAATAATAGCTATGTTCACGGGGAGAGCCCTCCTCCCCGTTCCTACACCCAAACCAACCAGAAAAGCTACCCCCCGCACCCAATTCACTTTTCACCATTCACAACTCACAACTCACAACTCACA
>DATKVT010000220.1 GCA_035529935.1 Williamwhitmania sp.
GAAAATCGTCTACTGAGCGAATAAACCCGCTACTGAATGTTTTGTAGGCATCGGAGGCGGTCCAATCGGTAAAAACGGTTTTGTTCTCGTCGAGGTGCTTTAGAACAGCATCTAGCGCGTTGAATCCCAAATCTTCAAGGCTATCCTTAAATGATCCAACTCGCTCCTTGCTGGCCGGAGCCATCGATTGTGTATTACCAACCAATATTCCGGATTCGGTAATATTGAGGTCGAGCGATGGCGTTGCAAGAAAAAAGGTAAAGCGCGATAGCGCACTGCGGGTAAGGTCGAGTAGGGTGTCCCACTTTGCTGCATTCTCGGTTACGTTTAAACTTCCGCCTGAATATGAATCAAGCTTAGCCAATAGATCGCCTCCCATATAAGGTTGCAGATATTTTCGGGTAGCATCGGGAATAAACGGGTTGAAGTTCTCTGCGGATACCGTATTGGGTAGCCTCAGATACTTTTTGGCTTGGTCTATGGTAAGTAACATGGCTATGAGATTGTTTTTTTAGATCCGGTTCCTTGGTCTAGTGTGGTGAGTTCAATATCGGGAATGGTGAAGAAGATGTCAACAGGCCAATTATTGATAGCCTTTACAACATAAAGAGGCAGCAATAACCGATCTCTGAAAGGCTTCATCATTGCCTGCTTTATAATGAATAGTTCTCTGGCCTCAGTGCCATTAATGGTGGTGTTTTTGCCAGGCGCGGAACCAATTAAGGAGGGGTGAACGTTCATTCCATAACTTATTACATTAGATACCTCCTCAAGATCATCCAGGTATTCGCCACCAGCAAACTTGTTGTCAATAGCGGTAACGGTCATCATGGCTTCGCTTTTACCTTCTTTGTATTTAATATATGAAATTATTGATCTTCCGGTGTTTTTTGTGTCAGTTAGGAACTTATTTATGTCCTCTAGTTCCTTCACTCTCCGGGCTTTCTTTTTGTCAATATCAACAATTCCCTCTGCTTTGTAAAGAACGTCCCAGTAGTTATCGCTTAGCTGAACGTGATATTTAATGGTCATTTGATTCGCCATTAACGCCTTTTTAAACTCAACAATTTGTTGGGCAAAGTCATACCAACCGCTCGTAATTATACTTAGCCAGTAAGGCTTTTGATAGTAAAACTTACCTGGTGTTGGAAATGTAATTGGTATTACAAACCTATCACCACTTGGATTTCTAAGTGTTTTACCTTGATTGTCAGGTATTATTCCTCTTCGTATTTTTAAATCGCGAATAGGGTTCTTACTGTCAAGCAGAGGCGTTATGATAATGTCAGCTTCCTTTGGACTTTCACCCCACTTTGCAGAATAATAGTGATAGAGTATTTTCTTATTTACAGCATCAATTTCGCTAAATCTACTGAATGTAGCCTCTAAACTGTTCAACTCAGCAATTTTCCCTTCATATGAGAATACTAATTCTGCAAAAGCATTATACAAGAAGTTTAAATCTGTGCACTGCTCAAGGTAGTATCCGTTAATGTCGTTGTTTTCAAAAAACTCATTGATTTCAGCATTGTCATAAACCGGTTCAAGAACTAACTTCCCATTAACAACCGACCGCCTTACAGGCATTATTCCGCTTCCGTATGTCATTTGGATATTGAACAGAAGGTTGGATGCTACCATAGGGTTGGCTCCAACCTTGTCAATTAGCTCCATTGGGAATTTATTGGTATCTCCCCAAGGAACCATTTTGGGTTTATTCGCAACGGGTATAGGTCGCGCTACCGGAGATGGTGTTGCAACCAACTCAGCGGATGGCTTACCCATTTCTACAAATGCCGATGTTCCCGTTAGATAGGCTGTTGCTCCAAAATCAAATACTTCTTGGCTCATATAAATACCCTCTCTCCATTTAGTCGCATTACTAAAATTCTTCTTATCGTCCTAACTTCTTGGTTTGGAAATACAATGGTTATAGTTTTCCTTTTCCCGGATGTGCTTGAACAAGTCACCCTTTGAGCCTCTACCATTACTCCGTTTTTTTTCCTAAAGGATATGTTAAACGCAATCTTCTTCCCGTTTGCATCTGTCCTAAGAATAATGGGGTCTAGCGCAGAAATGTGAATTGGCATCCGGTATTTTTTCTGCAATAAAGGAGAAGGAGAGATGGAAATAAAGGACAAATAAATTGAGCCTATTAAAGCACTGTATAATCACAAGATTTTTTAAATCCTATCGCTGCATTAAAATCAAATATTTCTCATATTTTTTCCTTCAACTACAAGAATTTGTGCCAATTGTATTTTTTTTTTCACAATTAAATAGTTTTTTGGACAGAGTAAACCCCGCGGCGCGCTGAATAAAAGTTGCAGCAACACAAACATGCAGCGTGTAATATGCTGCATGTTTGTATGTTAAATAACAAATTATTGAATTAAAACAAATTGGCCTAGGTTGCCAATTAATAGGTAAATGATATGGTATTCTCTACTAAGAACAGAAGTGCTGCAACTTATACATGCAACGGTAGGAAGGAGAGGGGTGCAATTATGCCCTTCATACTATGGCTTTGATGAAAAGAAAGATGTCGTGTTAATCATATCGAATGAGTAGAATGGATTGAAGTTCATGCCAACCCAAAGAGTATCCCAAGCATCAGTAACGTGGGTTTTTATCTCATCAGGATTATCGGGAGTATCTTCCTCCTTCTCCAGGCCTTTGTCTTTTTCAAACCCATTGCGGCCTACCTTGATACCTGCCTGCTCAAGGGCAAGCTTTAGATATTCATTGTTCTCTATGTTGAATGTTGGAAACAGGTAGTTCACATCTCCCTTCATGGACAGATCGATTAGCATGTGCTTCTGCTTATGACTCATTGCTTGCCCTAGGTATACAGGCTGCACCGTCCATCCGTGAGACTCAAGTGCTTTAATAACTATATCTGAAAAGGATTCGTCTGAGCTGGCGCTTGTAGCCACGGCGGTATGGTCATAGTAATACACAACCTGCTTGCTCTTATGGTGAACATAGTAACCACAAAACTTGGCAACCACTTCCTTAATCTTCTCTGGCGTTTTAACAAAGAAAGAAGAAAGGGTTCTCATCTCCCTGTCGAACTGCTGACCAACAACCAGGTTATTAATGCTTGAGTTGTAATCCAGGGCAATACACAACGGTCGTGATAGATCACAATCTGCATCGGCGAGGCATGTGCCCTCTGCTACCTTCCTGAAGTCGTAATCGCATGACTCAAGGAAGGAATTGTTATTCATAGAATAGAAGTGATTCTCGGTTAAAGATGAGTAGAACCCATTAGCCTTTCGTAGCAAGCGAACATTGCAAATGGATGTTAAGAATATAAGGCGAGGTAGATCGCGCTTCATTTGCTTAACGAACTCCTCTCCAACCACTTCGATGTTATCGAAGATGTCGTATTCCTTGTAGTAGATTGCCTTTGACCTAAATAGATCGAGGTCGCGCTGAATCTCAACTAACTTGCGCCTAACATAAGCAGTTTGGTATGGCTTAGCCTGGAATGCTATTTTTTCTCGGACCAACGCCTTTATCATTTCAATTAGCGCCGGATCCATTTGCTTCTCCTTCTCAAAAATCCACATTCCCATCTTGGATGTGGGCATATCGGTTGTATACATTACCGAGTGATGCCATGGATTGCTGCCAAAATATTGGAGGTTTCCACGATTGGCAGGGTTTACCTCCTCCTTAATCTTTTTAAAGTCGAGATACTTGGCCTCTGGTCCAAGCAGGTAATCTAAACTCATGGAGTTAGCCGACATGGCTCTGTCGAATGATAGGAGATGTG
>DATKVT010000221.1 GCA_035529935.1 Williamwhitmania sp.
GCGCACTATGCCCTAGCTGAGCTGGAGGCCAAGGGCATGCTTAAGACTTTAATAACTCAAAATATCGACAATCTGCACCAGAAGGCGGGAACGCAACATATTTTTGAGTTTCATGGTAATTCACAAAAGTTGGTTTGTACCAGATGTAATGCGCACTATATTCCATCGGATGTGAACCTGAACATTTTACCGCCCATGTGTATTAAGTGCGGTTCCCTACTCAAACCCGATTTTGTGTTTTTTTCTGAAGGTATTCCTGAGGCAGCCTATGCTGGTTCCGTTAATGCTGCCGAGCATTGTAAGGTTATGCTTTTGGTTGGCACCACTGGAGAGGTAATGCCTGCTGCTGCCATGCCTTCCATTGCCAAATCGCATGGTGCCAAAATTATTGAAATAAACTTGGAGGCATCTGCTTTTACGAGTCGATACACCGATATTTTTCTTGGTGGAAAGGCGGGTAGCGTGTTACCTCAGCTGGTGAATGCAACTTTGCATTAGCTGGTGCACAATTAGGATTATGGGAACTTCTTCTTTGACATGGTTCTTTCTTTACCTATTGCCATTCTCCTATTCGCTATTTTCAATCCTTAATTCATTTTAGGAAGCGATTTCACTGGTGAAATCGCTTTTTCTGTCGGTATAAATGCCCCTTCTGTCGTAATGATTTGTAATAAGGCCTGTTGGTAGCCGAAATTGCGGCAAAATACTAATAGGATATGAAAAAAAATCTTAAAAATTTTAAATACCGGAGTGGTGGTTGGTTGATGCTTTTACTGCTGTTGCCCAGCTCCCTTTTGGTAGCGCAGGAAAAAGCCATTAGCGATACAACAGCGTGGGACCTGAATCATTGCATTTCGTATGCATTGCAGAATAATATTCAGGTTAACAGCCAAAAGTTGAACGAGTTGTCTACGCAAGCGGATCTTTTAAGAGCCAAATCGCAACGGCTGCCAACCTTAAGTGCCTCGATATCCGACAACCTTTCCAATAGCAAGGACTTTACGGGCAGTGCTAATGGAAGTTGGAGTTCTACCAATGCATTATCGGGTGGTTTAAATACAAGCATGACCCTTTACAATGGAGGGGCGATAAATGCTGGAATTGCTCAGAATAAGCTACAACTTGATATTGCAAAGTTGAGCACCGAACAGGCAAAAAATAGTATTACGCTTTCTATTACACAGGCCTATCTTAGTGTGCTGTATGCCAGGGAGTCATACGATTATGCTAAGGATGTACTTGCTGCATCGGAGCAGGAACTAAAGCAATCGCAGCAATATTTTGCTGCAGGCAAAATCGCCAAAACGGACTTGGTGCAGATGCAGTCCCAATATGCTGCTGACCAGTACTCTGAAGTAACAGCAGAAAACACCCAAATTTTGCAGACCACAGTTTTAAAACAGCTATTGGAAATTCCGGTTATTGACACGTTTAAGGTTTACTACCCAAGTGCTGAAAAACTTTCAGTTGTTGCCCCACTGCCCACTAAGCAGGATGCTTTTAATATGGCCCTTAAGGCAATGCCGGAAATTAAGAGCAGCCAGCTACAAAATAAGGTTTCTGAGTTGGGTTTGAATATCGCACGATCAGGCTATCTGCCATCGTTGAGTCTTAGCGGAAATCTATCAACTAATTACAGTAACTATTCAAATCAAGCATTCTCTGGTCAACTCTCCGACAACCAGCTTCAGCGGATTGGTCTCACCCTAAGCATCCCAATTTTTAGCCAAAATGCGGTTAAGACTAGCGTGCAGAAGTCTGTGATCAATATTAAGCAGTCGGAACTCAACAGTCAGACCACTGAAAAAAATCTTCTACAGGAGGTAGAAACAGCCTATCAGAATGTAGTTACAGGCCAAATGCGTTATAACGCCGCAAAGGTTCAGCTTGAGGCTGCTCAGGAGAGTTACAACTTATCGCTGCAACAGTTTAACCTTGGAATGTTAAGCGCAATAGATCTTCTTAATCTTAAGAATACCCTGTTAAATGCTGAATCACAACTTATTCAGGCAAAATATTCACTCATTTTAAACCAAAAGGTGCTCGATTTCTACATGGGCAACCCAATATCACTTTAAAAAACAAAGTCATGAATAGAAAATACATAATATTCGGAGGTGCAGCGTTACTAATAGCTGTGATTATTTTTTGGAGAGTCTTATATTCCAAGGAGGAGGCTAAGGTTAAGGTTGAAACCACCGTTGTTTCAAAGGGGGATATTACAAACTCCGTGACCGCAACCGGAACCATTGAACCTATTGAGAAGGTGGACGTAGGTACTCAGGTGTCTGGAGTAATTGATAAGTTGTTTGTTGATTTTAACTCCCATGTTAAGAAGGGTCAAATACTGGCTGAACTTGATAAATCAACGCTTTTAGAAAGGTTGAAGCAGACAAAGGCAAGTTTGGAATCGGCCCAGAATGAATTGACTTATCAGGATGAGAACTTTAAACGCAGCAGTAAGCTGCACGATGCTGGGCTTTTGAGTGATACAGACTTTGAAACAGCACAGTACAACTACAATGCGGCCAAGGCCAACTTTGATGGCCTGGAATCGCAGCTTCGACAAGCACAAGTAAACTTAGCCTACGCGACCATCTATTCTCCAATTGATGGTATTGTACTTTCCCGTGCCGTAGAGCAAGGTCAAACGGTTGCCGCCAGCTTTAGCACTCCTACGCTGTTTACCATTGCTAATGACCTTGCCAAGATGCAGGTTGAGGCCAACGTTGACCAAGCCGATATAGGTCAGGTTAGCTTAGGCCAGCGAGTTACTTTCACCGTAGATGCTTATCCTGATGATATTTTTAATGGCACCGTTACGCAGATACGGCTTCAACCAACCACGACCTCCAATGTGGTTACCTATACCGTGATTATCAACGCGCCAAATCCTGAATTAAAACTAAAGCCAGGTCTTACCGCAAATATCACCATTATAACCAAGGAGAAGGATGGTGTTCTGTTGGTTCCTGCTAAAGCACTTCGATATACGCCAACCATGGAATTGGCCGGTCTATATACGTTTGAACAATCGAATTTTGGCGATTCCACGCACCGTCACAAGCATAGTTCCGGAAATTGGAATGGAGCTGGAGCTGCCAAGCAGTGGGCCGCAATGGGTGCCTCAAACATAACTGCAAGTGCTATAGATAGCGCAAAAGTTAGCCACGGTATTGTTTATGTGCTCAGAAACGATACCATATTCCTAAGGCATGTTAGGAAGGGCATGGATGATGGTGTCTCTGTTGAAATTGAAAGAGGTTTACATGAGGGAGATTCTTTAGTGATTGGGCAGACACAGATTACTAAGGTTGCTGAAAATGAATCCAGAAGCCCTTTCATGCCACGTATGCCACATAGGGGCAGTCGAAATAGTAGTGCAAGCAATAAAAGACCAAACTAAAGTGCCATGAAGGATTCAATCATCCGTATAGATGAGTTGCAACGAAACTTTACGGTAGGGAGCGAAATAGTTCGTGCGTTGAAGGGGGTTTCCTTCAGCGTGCAGCAGGGTGAGTTTCTTACCATAATGGGGGCCAGCGGCTCAGGAAAATCAACTCTTTTGAATATATTGGGGTGCCTGGATAAGCCTACCCATGGACAATATTTTCTGGATGAGGTTCCAGTTGCAGATCTTTCCAGAAACGAATTGGCAAGATTGAGGAACCTCAAGATTGGGTTTGTATTCCAATCGTTCAATCTATTGCCACGAACTTCCGCCCTAGAGAATACCGAGCTGCCATTGCTATACAACCCTAAAGTTTCTTCAAAAGAGCGAAGGGAAAGAGCAATTGCGGCGCTCGAAGCGGTTGGATTGGCAAACCGAATGGACCATACTCCAAGCCAACTTTCTGGTGGACAGCAGCAGCGCGTGGCCATTGCACGTGCTCTGGTAAACGATCCGGTTATGATATTGGCTGATGAGGCAACTGGGAACCTTGATACCCGAACTACCTACGACATAATGGCTCTTTTTCAAGATCTGAACAGAAGAGGGAAAACCATTGTATTTGTAACTCACGAGCCGGATATTGCTACACTTAGTAGCAGAACAGTTACCCTACGTGATGGAATTATAATTAAGGATGAGGTTAACGAGAAGCCTCTTTCGGCTTTAGACATGCTGCATAGCTTGCCAATTAACGACAATGAAAACTAATAGGCCATGAATACATTTAATTTGATTAGAATCGCACTCAGGGCTATGCTTCGCAACAAGATGCAGACTTTTCTCACCATGTTGGGAATTATCATTGGCGTGGCCTCCGTTATTGCCATGCTGGCCATCGGGCAAGGTTCAAAGCAGAGCATCGAAACGCAGATATCAGCAATGGGAACCAACATGATTATGGTTCGGCCAAATAGCGAGTTGCAGGGCGGGGTAAGGTTGGATGCTAGCACAATGCAAACTCTCACATTGGCCGATGTTTCAGCAATTAAAAAGGATTGCGATCAGGTGGCTGCAGTTTCGGCTATGGTTTCTGGTAGAGGGCAAGCCATATATGCAGCAAATAATTGGCCTACTCAAATTCAAGGCGTTGGTCCTGATTTTCTTGAAATCCGAAAAATGGATATTCAAGATGGAGTAATGTTTACTGACAAGGACGTTGAGCAGGCAGCCAAAGTTTGCGTTTTAGGACAAACCGTTGTCACCAATCTATTTCCTGATGGGAGTTCACCAATAGGCAGAAGCATTCGCTTTGCCAATATTCCGTTTAAGGTAATTGGAGTTTTAGTACCTAAAGGGGAGAATACTTTTGGACAGGACCAGGATGATATTATTTTGGCACCTTTTACTACTGTTCAAAAAAGAATCCTTGCAATCACTTATGTCCAGAGTATCTATACATCGGCCGTCAATGAAAATGCATCGGATGCAGCTGTTGCCCAAATATCGGAGGTGCTGAGGCGAGATCATAAGTTAAAACCAACGCAGGACGATGATTTCTCGGTTCGTACGCAGGCGGAGCTGATTAAAACATTCAGCTCAACGAGCCAAATGCTTACCGTGCTGTTGGCAGCCATTGCTGGTATATCCTTGTTTGTTGGGGGTATTGGTATTATGAATATTATGTTTGTGTCGGTTACCGAACGTACCCGCGAAATAGGCCTACGTATGGCCATTGGTGGGAGAGGTGTCGATATCATGGTTCAATTTTTAATGGAGGCCATAATGATTAGCATGGCGGGTGGACTAATAGGTGTTATTCTAGGTGTAACAACATCATATACTTTATCTTATGGGTTAGGTTGGCCAGTGCTTATTACCAACTTTTCCATTATCATCTCATTCTTAGTTTGTGCCGTAACGGGGGTTTTCTTTGGCTGGTATCCTGCAAGAAAGGCATCGAACCTTGATCCAATTGAGGCTTTACGTTATGAATAGTATTGTATAACTTTAGCAAGTATTACTATGAAAAAGATAGCTATCATCATTTTTGCCTTGACTTCCTCTGTAAGCCTCTTTGCACAGGAGCCTGATCAACCAGAGCGAGCTGAGCGACCACGAATGGATCCGATGGAAATGGCCAAGAAAACCGTGAGCAAGATTAGTGAGGAAATTACACTGCAGTTTGTCCAGCAGGACTCTCTTACAGCCATCTTTACGAAATTTTATTCTGAAATGGGTAAAAGCCGCGAATCGGGTGATTATTCGGCTGTGAAGCAGCTTAAATCTGATCGGGATGCAAAGGTTAAAGCCATGCTCACCCCTGCAAATTATGAACTTTACGTTAAGTTTATGAAAAAGCAGCAGGATCAATTCCGTAGCAATCGATCGGGAGGTGGCCATGGCCAAGGTGGTCGAGGTCGTGGAGGATTTGGCGGACAAATGCAACAAGGAGGAGTTGAAAATTAGCTTATCATTGTAGCAATGAACTTGATTCATATAACAAAAAAATCTGCAATCCAGATTGCCCTGCACCTATTGGTCTGGGCCTTCTGGTTTGCTGCTCCGTTCCTGTTTCAGGGTAATGAAAATCAGCATGAGTTTACTGCACATCTTTACCGGATGTGGATTCCTATGCTTTTTTCGGTAGTGCTTTTCTATTTGAATTATTTTTTATTGGTTGGGCATTACCTCTTTCACCAGAAAGTTTGGACTTTCGTTTTAATAAATCTGGTTGCCGCCATCCTGTTCGTTTTGGTTGCGGAAGAAATTAGGCGCTTGCTGCCACCGTTCAGTTTTCCTGCTAATACAAATTATCCACATCCACCGCAGGTATGGTTGTCGAGTAGGCTTTTCTTTTCCTACCTATTCGTGATAAGCATTAGCGTTACCATTCGGGTAACTGGCCGATGGTTTTTACTGGAAACGGAGCATAAAAATCTTGAAAACGCCAACCTGCGTAGTGAGTTAAGCAACTTGAAGATGCAGCTCAATCCGCACTTCCTATTCAACACCCTTAATAATATTTATTCGCTAATCGGGTACTCTCCCGAAAAAGCACAGGAATCGGTTCATCGGCTGGCGAAGCTTATGCGCTACCATCTTTATGAGACTAATACCGAATTGGTATCTCTTTCAGGTGAGGTGGAATTTTTAAAGAGCTACATTGCGCTTATGCAGCTGCGTACCACCGATAACGTAAGCGTTGAGTCTCAGTTTAATGTGGAAAATCAATCGACGCAAATTGCTCCACTGCTATTTATCTCTTTGGTGGAGAATGCTTTTAAGCACGGCGTAAACCCGGTTAGTCCTTCATTTATTCGGGTTGAGATGGTGGAGCATAGCCAAATTGTTTCGTTTGAAACATGGAATACCAATTTTCCTTCCAAGGAGTTGAACGATCAAAATGCGGGCATCGGTATGGAGAACCTACGGAAAAGGCTTCTCCTTATTTATCCGGGGAGGCATAATTTTCAGCAAACCCTAGAAAAGGATGTATTTCATGTAAAAGTGGTGATTCAGCTATGAGGTCGCTTCGCTGCATAATTGTTGATGATGAGCCATTAGCTCTTGACCTGATCGAGAGCTATGTTAGGCGTACGCCTTTTTTGGAGTTG
>DATKVT010000222.1 GCA_035529935.1 Williamwhitmania sp.
ATTTTGAAGGAAATTTGGATGACATTATTGCAAAATTGTTAGCGGTAAAAGAAAGTCACCCTAATTATTTCGATTTCATGATGGAAGAAGAAACCGAAAATGGTTACTACAATGAGCGTTACACTACTTTCACCGTTTTTGCTTGGAGAAAAGAAACTCATAAAGAAATGGAATATAGAATAGAAAAGAACAAAAAAGCAAAAGCAAAAAAGAGAGAAGAAAATAAGAAACTAAAGGAAGTGCAAGAAGTTAAAGATAAAGCTGAGTTTTTGCGACTAGCTAAAAAGTATAAGCATGAGGTAGAAGAAATATAAACATTTTAATGGGCGTGTCTTCTAACGGTTCAAGAATTTTGCCTGATATGCAAGAAACGGTAGTTCAACTCTACCCACGCCTACCAATTAGAGGTAAGTAACATGAAATATTATGATGACAACTATGGAGATCAGTTTTTTCAGAAATTCTGGGACGCAGATCTTCGACTCTCTCCTAAACAGAATTTTGATGTTGACGATTACTACAAGCTAGGAGTCCTCAAAAAAGACGATCTGGTTGATGGCGCATATTATTTCGGAGTTTGTAGAAATGCAGACATAGCTAAATGGGACGCAAAAGGAAATTGCTTCTGGTATATGAGATATAAACTTGGACATGTTTTTAGTGAGAGCATCAATCATATATCTGATGACAATAAATTCGACTTGTTTGTTCCATTTCAGAAAATTGACGATACAGACGTAAAGGACGGAGATAAAATAAAATGAATAACGAAAATATAATCAAACAAGGTTGTCCCGATTGTAACTACGAAGGTTTTGTCGATATGTTCGGATGTCCAAAATGCAAAGGTATGGGTAATTACTTTTGGATGGATCAAGTAAGTAATTTGACGGTTGAGGTTAACGAATTAGTAGAAAAAAGACTAAAGGAATTCGAAATAACTTTGACAGCAGAACAAGAAGATGAAATACATAATGCTGTCTGGAAAGTTCTAGAAGGGGTTAGTAATGGATACTACAAGAGTCATAACTGACCTAAAACATATGAGTTGATATAGAAACGGTACTGTAGCTCAGGGGTAGAGCGCAATCCTGATAAGATTGAGGCCATTTGGTTCACGTTGGTTCAAATCCAACCAGTACCACCAATTTTAGTTATTTGGAAAAGTATTATGAAAAGTATTAAGAAAAGTATTGACAAAAGGTAAAATAGCTGCTACTATAACGGTAGATAATTTAATAGGAAATTGAAATGACAAACTACATAAACATATTCGTAAGCGTAGAGCCAACAGAGGAACCCGAACCAGACAGGAGGGGTGTACTCTAGCTTAGTCTAGATTGGCTTACGCCCCTCAGTCGAAAGATTGAGGGGCTTTTTGTTTTAACAGACTACAACAATTTTATTTGTTCTTTTGAAAACTGAATATACAGAATATAAATGGCCCTGTGGTGTAACTGGCTAACATCCCAGCCCTTCAAGCTGGAGACCGAGAAGGTTATGCGGGTTCGATCCCCGTCAGGGCTACCAATTTTATGCGCCTGTGGTGTAATGGTTAACATCTTTGGTTCTCAGCCAAAAGACGAGAAGTTTATGCGGGTTCGATTCCTGTCAGGCGTACCAATTTTACAGGGTGTGGAGGAGTCTGGCTATCCTCGTTCGGCTTGGAACCGAATAGCTTCATTATGCGAATGGGGCTCATGGGTTCGAATCCCATCACCCTGACTTGTTTTACAGCGTGTAGTTCAGTCTGGTAGAACGCTTGGCTGGGGGCCAAGAGGTCGCAGGGTCGTAGCCTGTCACGCTGACCAATTTACGGAGAGTAGCCTAGTCTGGTTTAAGGCGCTGCGTTTGGGACGCAGAAATTTCGGGGGTTCGAATCCCTCCTCTCCGACTTTCAATAGTTCGAAAAAGGGTAATCCGACCGTCTCAAAGAATAAGTAATAAACGGGAGGATTAAAATGTCAGATAAAACAGAAATTGTGGAAGTTGAATGTCATTTTT
>DATKVT010000223.1 GCA_035529935.1 Williamwhitmania sp.
AGCTTAAGACCAACTTTTAGCGGCCAAACGATGAAAATCTCCTCCGTGGATATTTCATTTGGACTTGCCTACTATTTTGGCAGGATTGAACAGATGGCAACTAGCGAATAGTGGCTAGTTTTCAAAACTGAATTGCATCTCAAACTGGTTTACAAAAGGTGCAAATCCTATTTTTTCTAACGCGGCAGCGAACTCAGGTTTATCCTCAACGTTTATTAGCCGTAACTCTTCTGCATAGGTTGATTCAGCGAGCATCTTAAATAGAATTTTGCCAAACCCTTTACCTCTAAATTCTCTTTTGATGGCAAACTGTGGAATATCGCCGGCCGTAGAATGAATTACACCATATCCAACAACCTCATTCTCGCGGAGCAATTCAAAACTTCGATAGTTGGGATCATTTAAAATAGAGGGGGTTGCATTCTGCCAGGTGGGAGTATAATCCCACCAAGTTATATAGTTCGCAAGTTGATTACCATCTATCTCATTCAACCGAAAGTTCTTATCAACCAAGTTTAACTCGGCCATCGCCTTTCTCTGTGCTTTGTAGCAGAGCAGGTGACGAGAAATGTGAAAGCCATACTTTTCGTAAAGCTTTTGGGCCGGAATATTGTCTTCTAATACCTCTAGAACATAGTGTTGAATTCCTCGCTCCCGGAGCATCATAATCATTTGTTGAAGCAGCTTACTTCCTAGTCCTTGGTTGCGATAGGTGGGCAAAAAGCCGGTTCCTCCATCGTAGCAATACCGCTGACCATCAATTATTCGGTAGCCATTGAGTATAAATCCAACAAGCCCCTTTTCATAGAGCCCCACAGAGTAATCCTTGTTGATATCGCGGCACCGAATAAAATCTTGAAATTTCTCCTTCGTCATGGCTATGTTCACTGCATAGTCGCTAAACGCCTCCACAAAGGCCGAATGAATTGTGTCTACCGATTCGTTATTGAGCAGCTTTGTCTCCATACCCGAGCAGTTAAGTTTCCATGATTTGAATAGAGAATAGAGTCAAAGGTTTAAGTCTTAATACAAAAGAAGTAATAATCTAAACTCGCACACTTGAGAAAGCGTTGCTGCATTACTAAAATATTTTAGAGAAAAAGAGCACAACTTTATGTTTTACTGTAACTATTTTGCGTCGAAATTCATCATATAAATTAGTGATGCAAATGCATCATACCCGAATACTTAATCGTTCTTTAACCATGCAGTAAAAACAAGTTACTCATTATAACTCTTACCCATGTTTCAAAATCTACTCAAGCATAGCTTTCGTGCACTTAACCGTCAGAAAGGCTATGTACTTCTAAATATTCTTGGGCTTTCCATTGGTATTGCCTGCAGCTTGGTAATCATTCTTTTTATAGTGCATGAGCACAGCTTCGACCAGTTTAACCAAAAGAAGGATCGCATATACCGGCTCATCCTAAACGGAAAAATAGGCGGGCAGGAGTTAAATGTGGCATATACAGCAGCGCCCATAGGGCCAACCATGCTCAGAGATTTTCCTGAAGTAGAAGACTTTACTCGCATTAACGCCTGGGGAGAAACCATTCTTAAAAATGATACCCAAAGCTTTACCGAAACAGCCTTTATTGAAGCCGATTCTTCATTTTTTAACATCTTTTCCATACCCTTTCTTGTGGGTGACCCCAAGGAGGCATTGGCTTCGGACCATAGCCTAGTGCTATCGCAATCCACCGCAAAAAAGATATTTGGAAGCAGCAATCCCATGGATAAAATGCTGAAGGTTGGCGACGATTCCGTGCTTTACAGAGTCACAGGAGTTATGGCGGACATTCCTGAGGCATCACACATACGAGCCAATGTTATTGGTTCATTTATGTCGAACCCTAGGTCGAAGGATAACCAGTGGCTTTCGAACAGCTTCGAAACCGACCTCCTGTTAAAGCCCAACACCGACAGACAACAGGTGGAGGCAAAAATTCCGGCAATGCTACAAAAGTATGTTGGACCTCAAATTCAACAAATTCTTGGTGTAAGCATTGAAGATTTTCTTGCAAAAGGGAATAAGTATAACATGTATCTCCAGCCTCTTTCGGACATACATCTCAACACCAGCATTCAACAGGATATGAAGCAACCGAGCGATCCTAAATACCTGCTCATTTTTGGCAGTATAGCACTCCTCATTATACTCATAGCGGCCATCAACTTCATGAACCTTTCAACGGCACAGGCTTCCAAAAGGGCAAAGGAGGTGGGTATAAAAAAGGTCAGCGGTTCAACCAGAGGAATGCTTATTGAGCAGTTCATTGGAGAGTCGGTTTTGCTAACATTTGGTTCGCTCATACTAGCCATTTTTATAGTAGAACTTGCCTTTCCATACTTCAACAACCTTCTGGACACGGAACTTCGGTTGAACTACTTTGGCTACATCTACACCATTCCCGCACTAATAGCTCTTGCAATAGCCATTGGACTCCTTTCTGGAAGCTATCCAGCCTTCTACCTGTCATCGTTTAACCCATACGATGTGCTAAAAGGGAAAATTAGGGCAAGCATGCGCAATGGCCGACTACGAAGTGTTCTGGTGGTGCTACAGTTCACCATCTCCATTATTCTTATAGTTGGAACCATAGTTATTTTTAGGCAGATCCAGTTTATGCTCAATAAAAATCTAGGGTTCAACAAGGAGCAGCTGGTGGTAATTACCCGTGCAGAAACCATTGGGCCAAGAATCAAAACATTTAAGGAATCGATGAAAAGTATTCCCGGCGTAATTTCGGTCACCGCCTCAACGGCTGTTCCGGGTCACAACAACAATAACAACGGCTACATGATGGAGGGGCGAGCGCAGGAGACCTTTTTGATGCAAACCAACTGGGTGGACTACGACTTTTTGAAAACCTACGACATTAAGCTGGGTACGGGACGCTTCTTCAGCCAAGCTTTTCCCACCGACCAGAATGCCTGCGTGGTAAATCAAAGTGTGGTAAAACAATTTAACCTTGTCAATCCATTGGCAACGCGCTTCATCAACGCAAGAAGCATGGACGATAGTTCAGCCAACAGCTTTATGCCCATAATAGGGGTAGTCAAAGATTTCAACTTTGAATCACTGCGTTTTCAGATTACGCCTTACGTGATACGCTTCAAGAAGGAAGGGAATAACTGGGGTTACATTACGGTGCGAATTATGCCCAAAGATATTCCCAACACCATGGAGAGCATAGAGAAGGTGTGGGGCGATTTCACCTCCAATGAGCCCATGCAATACTTCTTTTTCGACGATGATTTTGCAAGGCTTTACAAAGAGGAGACACAAAACGCCCAGCTGGCCGTGCTTTTTGCTATACTTGCCATTTTCATTGCCTCACTGGGATTGCTGGGGTTAACCTCCTTCGCAGTGGAGCAAAGAACCAAGGAAATTGGAATTCGAAAAACCATGGGCGCTTCGGTGATGAGCATATTCTTTCTCATTTCGAAGGAGATTATTGCGCTGGTTACCATTGCAACGGCAATTGCCCTACCCATTACCTACTTCCTTGCCAAGGCATGGCTGCAAAACTACTACTACCGCATCACCCTCAGCCCGTTCGATTTCCTAGCAGGCTTCCTAGCGGCTCTGCTCGTCGCCATTGCAACCATAAGCTACCAGACTATTAAGGCGGCAAAAGCAAATCCTGTAGACTCGCTGATTTACGAATAGAAAACAATAAGCCCTTCATTTTCACTGCCTACACAACAGTAAAATGAAGGGCAAAATATACTGTGCTAAAGTTGAATCGAACTTCTGCGATGCATGAAATACTTAAGCACAACCTGATCAACAAAAAAAGTAAAAAAGGTAGCCAGCACTACCTCGCCAATTGGAACAAGGTTGTGTGTGAAGAAGGAGAGCCATTCGATGCTTTGTAGGGATTTATCCATATTGGCCCAAAAAAGAGTTCCTCCAAGTACAATAAGCACCCCAACCACCACCAATACCTTAAGGCCAAAATCGAGCAAGAGTTGACGCCAAGCAATTTGACGCTCAATGCGAGCAACAACACGATCGGCAAATGACGCTGGAATGTCAAACTCCGGTGCAGCAGATAGAGCTTGGTCTATAAGCTGGTCAAGATTGTCGGGTAACGATTTGCTGTTCATGGTTATAAAGATAGCTGTTTGTCGTTATTTAATATGCGTTCTTCCGCAATGTCAGGAAACTGTTTCACCAGTGCATCGCGTATCAACTTGCGGCCACGGTTAAGGTAACTCTTTATGGTTCCCTCCTGCATACTGGTAATATCTCCAATTTCCTGTATCGAAAACTCCTCCAAGTAGAACAGCGTTATAACTGTTCTGTAGTGAACTGGCAGCTGGTCAACCAACAGATGAACCGACCGCTTAAGATCGCTGCTCTGCAAAAGTTCGGAGGGCGTTTGAGGCGAAGGAAGTGAGATAGAAAAATCTTCCAAGTTTTCGTTAAGCTGTAACTTTTCTTTTCCCCTTCTGCGAATATGGTCGATACAGGTGTTGTAGGCAATGGAGCCTATCCATGTCGATAGCTTGGAGTCGCCCCTATAGCTATCGATATTTCGGAACACTCTAATAAACACCTCCTGGCACATATCCTCCGCATCCTCCTGTTGACGAACCATGCGCAGCACCATATGCCAAACCAGCCTCTGGTACTTACTCACCAGAAAACGAAAAGCGTTGGTATTACCACATTTTATCTGTGCTATGAGATCTGCGTCGGTCATCTACACTATTTGTCGGAACAAGCAATGAAAAGGTTGCAGAAAATCGGAAATGTAACTCGAATTAATTTTCGGTGAAAATTATGCAAAGAAACAGAATGGCAGGTGTTCCTCTGACAATTTTTTGTTCCA
This sequence comes from Williamwhitmania sp., assembly GCA_035529935.1. Taxonomy (NCBI): domain Bacteria; kingdom Pseudomonadati; phylum Bacteroidota; class Bacteroidia; order Bacteroidales; family Williamwhitmaniaceae; genus Williamwhitmania; species Williamwhitmania sp. Next base: position 4,842 of record DATKVT010000223.1, read on the forward strand.
TCGCCATGATTAAATAGTTTATTATCAACAAAAACGAAGCTATTCTGAAAAAAAACAGCATCTGCTGCAACCTTGCCAAAGTATTTAACGACAAATGAAACAGAACTAACACTAAAAAACAGAATTATGCAAGACGTATTCACAACGGCGGTAGTTTTCTTCGGAATATACTACATCCTAAGAATGTTCACCAACTTTCTCCTTAAGCGTAAGATTATTAAGTCGGGACACTTTGACAAAGCGGACATTCTAAACGAGATAACCGTTCAGCCGCAGGAAAACGAAAATCGCTATCCAACGCTGAAGTGGGGACTGGTTGCCCTAATGGCCGGCATTGGCTTACTAGTAGACGACCAGTTTTTTAATACCAGCGGCGACTACTCTGGATATGCACAGCACGGCATGGCTCCTTTTGGAATTGAGCTGATGTTTATTGCTGCAGGTTTTCTGATCTACTTCTTCATAGCTAACGCAAAGAAAAAGTAGTACATGAAAGTGTTGAACGTTTAATGGTTAGTGACCAAAAAGCCCTTTGAAAAAAGGGCTTTTTGCATTATGCAAAAGAAGGAACAGTTCTGGTCGAAACAGTTCCTTTGTAGATACCTCAGATATAAACTATTACTTCTTATCGCAAGGCTTGTAGATTGCACCTGTAGCAAAATCTACAATTGTGCTAGGTAAAAACAATACAACATCAGCAATAAGGGCTCCTCCTCTAATTTGCCTTTGGGGTTGACCCGGTGCTGGCTTTGTCCGTTGACATTCTGAAACTGTTCCACCAAAAACGGTTGCACAACTAGACAACGTAGCCAATATTGCTGCTATCGTCATCGCATTTAAAACTCTCTTTTTCATTGAAAACTGATTTAGGGTTAAACATATAATTAACTACTATAGTTTTACAACAGTAGTTTTTGAAATCCAATCATGTAATCCTTTCTTGAAAAAAAGGAAAGATAAGGCATCAAACAAAACAAGTAAGCGCACGAACGTTCTTCCTAAAATTTGAAAAAAAGTAACACGATCAACAATAGTGGTAGAAACAACCTTTGATCGAGTAATAATCTTTCCTACAGTTCTTCCATCTATTAATTCAAAGATTAAATAGTAAAGAAAATAAGCAACAATCGAAATCCATTTCACATTATTTCTATCTATAACATCTCTGAATATTCTGAAAAATAATATCATAATTAATAGGTAGAAAATGGTATCCAACAAAAAGTTGAGAAAACGAATTGTTTTACTTGCCATGATTTTTTTCTTAAATATAATACAATGATTTAAAAACAAAAAAACATATTGCCTTTTTAATAATTTTTTTTGGCAACATCTTTTAATGAATTCGGCTGCGATTAATACATACTGCTAATTTTGCATATAAATCTATCCCAGTTTTTTCAGCTTTCGGCATGAAAACGATTTTTGCTGTTCTTCTTCTTATACATCCTTTGTGGTGCTGGACGCAACCATCCATAAGCTATCCAACCACTCCAACCCACCCAGTGAGCGACACCCTGTGGGGAACGGTGGTTACCGACCCATACAGGTGGCTAGAAAACGTTCATGACACCGATGTAGCGAAGTGGATTTCAATGCAGGAAAAGTTGACCAAGCGTTACACTCGATGGAAGATTACCACCGATCCCTCGGTGGAGAAATTATCTGAAGTGAGCTACCAGCCGCTGATTAGGCAGGGGCATTACTATTTTCAGCTGAGCTATGCAAGTAGTGGTGAGACGCAATCGATCTACTACCAAACAGCATTTTACCAGAAGCCTGTCCTTCTCTTCAATCCAAATCGTTTGGATAAAAAGGTAACTGCCATTAGCTCATTTCTGCTTTCACCCGATGGAAACACCCTAGCGTTGATGCTTTCGGAGAATGGCAGCGACTGGCGAACTATTCGGTTTCTGGACCTCAAGAGCCGAACCCTTCTCCCTGATGAGCTACATTTTCTTAAATACAGCAACCTTGCATGGTATAGAGATGGTGTTTTTTATATTCGATACGCTACTGCCAGCAATGACGAGTCGTTCAAGGGAGTCATTAATGGAAGAACCCTCAATTACCATAAACTTGGAACGACTCAGGGCAGCGATAAGCTAATATATACACCTCAGCTCCCAACCGATTTCTTCACCTTTGACGTTACCCCAGATGAGCATTTTTTGGCGATTTACCATGCAGCAGTTATAAATAATCGGCTGCTAAACAGCCTTTCAACCATCTGCTTAAAGGACTCCCTGAATGCAACTCTTGTTCCAGTGCTATCGGTGAGCGATGGAACCAAGCGCTTTGAAGTTGTAGGTGACGAAAACGATAGCCTGATAGTGTTCACCAACTTGCTTGCCCCCAAAGGTCAGGTGGTGCTTTTTTCAACCAATGAAGAGAACCATGGCAGGGTATTGATACCGGAATCCAATGCCATGCTTACGCAGCTAAGATTGCTTGATGGTAAGCTGCTTTGCCTCTACAGCGATAGCCTACGGGAGAAGTTTGTGGTTCATAAGCTCAACGGGGAACCGATTGGCGAATGGAGCATCCCTTTGGGATATGCCGTCACGGACATTTCGGGATCTGCCACCGACAGCTTGGCCATATACTCATTCCAGTCATTCTTCGCTCCGCCAACCGTATACCAAGTGAACCTACGCACACTTACGCGGCGGTCTGTTGGCAAGACCCTCATTAACTACAACTATCGACAGTTTAACACCATTATACTTACCTACAAAAGCAAGGACAGTACAGAAATACCGCTCTATGTAACCTACAAAAAAGGGTTGCTGCTCAACGGTAATAATCCGCTTTTGCTTTACGGTTATGGAGGGTTTGGCATTCCTGCCAAGCCGTTTTACGACCCAGCAAATGTTGCCTTTCTTCTTCGGGGTGGTGTGCTTGCGGTTCCAGCCATTCGTGGTGGAGGCGATTTTCCCGGTTGGCATAAAGCGGGTAGCCGACTCAATAAGCAGAAGAGCTTCGACGATTTTACTGCGGCAGCACAATACCTCATCCGAATGGGATTCACCAATCCAAATAAGCTTGCCATAATGGGTGGTTCAAATGGAGGGCTAGTGGTTGGTGCTGCCATTACCCAACATCCCGAACTCTTTAGGACTGCGGTAGCCGAATCGGGCCTATTCGACATGCTTCGTTACCACCTCTTCAATATTGGCTATAGCTACTCCGCCGAGTATGGTTCTGTTGCTGATTCTTCCGATTTTGTTAACCTGTTTTCCTACTCCCCTGTTCAAAATGTGAAAAAAGGGGTGCATTACCCCTCTGTGCTTCTTGTTGCCTCCGACAATGACGACCGGCTCAGCCCATTTCACTCCTTTAAATTTCTTGCTGAATTACAGGCAAAAGGGGACGGCAAAAATCCATACCTTCTCTACTACCAGCATAACGCTGGCCATACGGGAAGTGATGTTTTCAATACCGAAGTAGAGAAAAAGGCATTTGTAATTGGCTGGATTGAGGCTGAACTAGGCATGAATAGATAGCCGGGGAAAGGAATAACCATGCCCGGATCTCCATTCCTCTAGTCGTCATCGTCCACTTTGTTGAGAGCAACAAAGGCTGCATGCTTTGGTGCAGGACACGGTGAAGCCTCACCCTTTACTGCGGCCCAAATCACCTTGTTGAACTCATTGTCGGGAACACGATCCTCCTTGCTAAAGTCGAAAGTCTCACTCAGCTTTGCCCACTTGTTATTCACCTTATTAAGATCATTAAGATCCACCGTTTCTGGTCTCTGAATAAACGGAGGATGGGTGGCAACGTTGTCAAAACAGCGGAACATTGGAGTAGCGGCAGCGTCGTACTGGCTCATAGGGGGAAGGCCCAGAATAAGTTCAATGGTTCGCAGCATGGAGGAGGTAGAGTAGGCGGTGTGGTCCACAAAGTTCTTCTTAACAAAGCCACCAGCCACGAACGCGGTAGTGCGATGGGCATCCACATGGTCGGGACCATTTTGAGCATCGTCCTCTACAATAAATATGGCACACTCATTCCAAATGGGACTGTGGCTTAAATAATCAACAAAAAGGCCAACGGCCAAGTCGTTATCGGCAACGCTAGCAAAAGGTGTTGGCATTCCCCTTCGCAGTCCACTTGTATGATCGTTAATAAATCGAAGTGTATTTAGGCGAGGTAGCGAGCCACATGCGAGCAAGGAGTCGAAATCGCGCTTCCACTGATAAAAGCGAGTAGTGTCGAGAACGCGCTGATCCCAGCTGGTAAAGTAGTGGCAGTAATGACCAACAAGTACAGGAATGTTTGGCTTATAGTTATCGGTAAATTCGCCGTAGGTGCGGTAGGTAACGCCATACCGCTTGCAGAAATCCCAAATAAACCCATCCTTATTATTGGCCACATCTCTACGTCCCTCTGCGTCGTATTCACCACCGCGGTTGCCGTAACTTGTTGGCCAAGTTTTTTCGAGATAGTCGGTAGCATAGGCGCCATCGCTCCAGTTGTGCCCATCGGCACTAACCTCACCATCGGCATAAAAGTTGTCGAGTAGCACAAATTCATTGGCCAATGCGTGCTGGTTTGGTGTGAATTTCTGCCCAAAAAGCACAAGGCTGGTATCACCGTTTCCCTGTGGCATGTCGCCAAGCACCTGATCGTATGTCCTATTCTCCTTAATCACATAAAACACATACTTAATGGGCGAAGCATCACCAACGCGGGAAGGAATTGGGTTTCCTTCCAAACCTTCAGCCTTCATCTCACCATCCTTGTGGTAGGGTGTATTGGCATATACCACCTGAGAGTAGGTGGCAAGCTGCTCTTTGTCTGGAGTGTTAATAATGCTGAGCTTTCCGCGCAGTAGTCCAGCAATGTATTGCTCTTTTGGAACTGTTTTACCAGCCTTTTGGTATTCAACCTTTTCCGATCTACGGGTAGGATTTGGACCAAGCGGGTTTGGAAAGGAGGAGTAACCCTTTCCGTTTGCTACAAATATTGTATGATCAATAGTTCTAACGCAGGTTGGATACCAGCCCGTTGGAATAAAACCCAGGCTTCGGCTTGACCCCGGATTGGAAACATCGAATACCGCCAAGCAGTTATTATCGGCATTCGCTACGTAGAGCGTTGTTCCTTTGCTGTCGAGCGCAACGCTATTGGCTGTTGAACCTGCCGGAGAGTCGGGATAGAGTGCGGTGTTCAACGTTTCTACCACCATGTTTTTATCCACATCAACCACCGATATGGAATTGTCGTTGGCGTTGGACACGAACAGAAATTTGCCATTGGGTGTGATGCACATATCGTTGGGATTGCTACCAACTGCAATGGCACTAGTAAACGCTTCCTTGTTGGTGCTGTAAACCAGTATCCGCTGGCATGCCCAGCAGCTAACATAGAGCTTCTTTGCATCGGGCGAAAGCAGGCAGGTATAGCCCTCCCCACCAAGCGGTAGCCTCTTTACTATCTGCTTTTTCTTTAGGTCGATTACGTATAGGGAGTTGTTATCCTTTGTTACCACATATAGCCTATTGTGGGCATCGTCAGCAGCAATGCCTGCAACGGAAATTTTCTCCGGCCAGGGCCTTCCTAAAACGATGGTGTCGGAGGGTATGAGCTTGTTATTCTGTATATTGAACTTCACCACGAAGTTGTCGTTTCCACCCGAAGCATAGAGCTCGCGGCTGTTGGACGAAAAGGCAAGTCCAAGCCACGACTTCTTTATCAGAATGGTGTCGAGCACCACCTCCTTTTGAACATCAATTAGCTGGATGGTTTGGTCGCTCTCACCGTTATTGGTAACTGCCA
>DATKVT010000224.1 GCA_035529935.1 Williamwhitmania sp.
TTTAGCTGTTCCATAATTTCCTTCACCCGCTCGCTTATGAGGTCAAGTTCTTGGTCGTTCTTATAAATGGGTATGATTACTACCTGGATGGGTGCCAATTTGGGCGGCAGCACAAGACCATTGTTGTCGGAGTGAGCCATAATAAGGGCGCCAATCAGGCGGGTTGAAACCCCCCATGAGCTAGCCCAAACGTACTCCAACTTTCCCTCTTTGCTGGTGAATTGCACGTCGAAAGCCTTGGCGAAATTTTGGCCAAGAAAGTGTGACGTACCCGACTGGAGTGCCTTGCCATCCTGCATTAACGCTTCTATGGTATAGGTTTCCACTGCACCGGCAAAGCGCTCGCTTTCCGACTTAATACCTTTAATCACCGGAAGCGACATCCATTTTTCAGCAAAGGTGGCATAAACGTCAATCATTCTCTCTGTTTCCTCAATTGCTTCCAGCTGGGTAGCATGGGCAGTATGCCCCTCTTGCCATAAGAATTCAGTTGTGCGTAGAAAGAGACGCGTGCGCATTTCCCAACGAACAACGTTTGCCCACTGGTTACATAGAATGGGGAGGTCACGATAGGAGGTTATCCAGTTCTTATAGGTGTTCCAGATAATGGTTTCTGAGGTTGGGCGCACAATGAGCTCCTCCTCCAGCTTTGCATCAGGGTCAACCACCACCCCTTTACCGTCAGGTGAGGCTTTTAACCTGTAATGGGTTACCACGGCACACTCCTTGGCGAATCCTTCAACGTGCTGGGCTTCCTTGCTAAAGAACGATTTTGGAATAAATAGCGGGAAATATGCATTGACGTGTCCTGTCTCCTTAAACATATGGTCGAGTGCCTGCTGCATTTTCTCCCAAATGGCATAGCCATAGGGCTTTATAACCATACAACCTCTAACCGCACTGTTTTCAGCAAGATCTGCTTTGATAACAAGATCGTTATACCACTGAGAATAATTTTCCTCTTTGTTGGTAAGTTCCTTAAGTTCTTTAGCCATTTTTAATCTTTGGTATGATATTTGCAATTTTCATGTAGGAAATAACAATTGCAAAGTAAACAAATATTACACTTTATTCATAAAAATTGGGAGGGAGATTACCATGAAAACTAAACTATTAACCATGTTTTTGGCAGCCGGGATGCTTTCAGGGTGTTCATCTGCTTTCTACCTTTCATCTGCCGATCCTGGGGCCGATGATGTTTACTACAACCCAAATAGGACTTACACGGCAGCAACAGCTCAACCGGAGATGAATCCTACAAACTCTAACGATCCTCGCATTGCAGAATTGCAGAAAAGAATGAATACTTCGATGTCTGACGCTGTTGCGGATACTACCTCCACTGCTGTTGATACAACGAATGTAGTGCAGAAGGATGAAAATCCATACAATTCCATTCTTGCATCTAGCTATCAGGATGCCCAAAATCGGAGAGATGCGGCACAAGCAGATCCCTCTATGAACTATAGCGATCTTCAAACCGCTTTATTCTACGCTTCAGCTTACGACCCAGCTTTTTACAATGTTATAGTTTATGGTTCACACGTTTGGGTTGAGCCTAAGTATATGTATACTGGCTGGTATAGGCCAGTTTCCAGCTTCTCGTATTACGGGGGATATGGTTATCCATACTCTTCCAGCGTTTATTTAGGTTTTGGCTATTCACCATTTGATTATGGTTTCTACCCGTTTTCCTATGGATTAGGATTGGCATTTTACGATCCTTACTATGGCTGGAATGATTGGGGTTTTGATAGGTATCACAACAACTATGGGTATAACAACTATGGGTATAACAACTACGGATACAACAACGGGCGAAATAGCTACTATGGACCACGACGCAGTTCTACAGGAAGTGTTTATAATTCATCCACAATGCTACGTAGAAGTACACCAAGTTCTATAGCTCGGTCTCGGTCTGAGGCAACTAATCCGAATACAACTGGCGTTCGTCGCCCGTATACAAATGCAACCAACCCTAATACAGGCACGGCTGGTTATACTAGAAGGCCTGCCGCCAATCCAAGAACTACATACACAAGACCTTCCGAATTAACAGGTAGGAGAACACCCAACGCCAGCAACTATACTCCCACCTATACACGGCCATCAAACGGATTAAGGCAGAACTACAATAACAATAGACCTGCTACCAGTAGTACTCCTGCTAACAACTATTATCGTAGACCTGCTTCTTCTACCACCACAACACCTAGTAGACCTGCAAGCACAAATGAATATCGTAGACCTGCAAGCACTACTAATGAGTATCGCAGACCTGCAAGCACTAATGAATTTATCAGACCTGCATCTTCTGGCTCGGTAGGTACCGGTACCTCCAACAGTAATTCTGGAGGTGGCAATGCTGGGACAAGAAGAAGGAGGTAATTAATGCTTAAACATTAAAAACTTAAATACAATGAAACGCATCGGTATAATTGTTTTTGGTTGGCTTGCCTTGAGCACCAACGGATTTGCTCAGAATTATCTTGATGCCTACCGGTATTCTGCTGATATCTATTCTGGAACAGCAAGGTTCACAGGGATGGCAGGCTCTTTTGGGGCATTGGGGGGGGATTTTTCTACTTCCAGTGTAAACCCGGCTGGTCTTGGTACCTTTAGGGCAAACGATTTTTCGTTCACACCTACCTTTAACTTTAACAATACTTCCTCAAGTTATTTAGGCAGCAAGGGAACCGATAATCGGTTTGCGTTTGGAATAGCCAATATGGGGCTGGTAACTACCTTTAAAAATTCGGGTCAGTCTGATAAACCTGGGCTAGTGAACTTTAATTTTGCCATTGGCTACAACAAGTTAAGGGATTACAATTCCAACGTTTACACTACTGCGATAAACAATTCTTCTTCCATAACGGACCAGTTTGCTGCGGATGCGAATAATTTGACTCAATATTACGGAATTAATAGTCCCGACGTCCTCACCATGCCTAATCCATATGATAGCAACACCGATCCATTCAATAATCCGCATTACGGTTCCGATTTGTGGCCTACCATTATGGCTTGGAATACTTTTGCAATTGATACCTTGAATGGTTCATTTATTCGTCCGTTGTATGGAGGTGATGCAGTTTATCAGAGCAATTCCATTACAACACGTGGATCACTTGGAGAATACACACTCAGCTTTGCTGGGAATGTGTCTGACAAATTCTACTTTGGTGGAACTCTAGGTATTCAGGATTTATACTATTCCAAAACTTCTGAATACACTGAGGATATTGTTGGCTCAAGCGCGAGTGGTTTTCAGAACCTTTTATACCGCCAAACCTTGGAAACGGTTGGAAGTGGCTATAACTTTAAGTTGGGTTTCATTTATAAGCCCATTCAAAGTTTAAGGATTGGTGCTGCTTTTCACACCCCCACATTTTTCGACCTAAAGGATAACTACAACAGCTACATGAGCTCTCAATTTACAGCAGGCTATTCTGATATTTATTCACCTCAAGGGCAGTATGATTATAGCCTAGTTACACCCTATCGGTTTATTGGTAGCTTAGCTTACCTGTATCAGGATAAGCTGGCTGTGAATGTCGATTATGAAAGGGTTAACTATCCATCCATGAGACTTCGAAATGGCGGCGATGGGTATTCATTTCATTCCGAGAATGATCAAATTACCCAAATGTTCAAGTCGTCTAATAATATTCGAATCGGTGCTGAATTTCATCAGGGAGCCCTCTATTTTAGAGGTGGGTATGCACTATACGGAACTCCATTTAAGTCTGGTTACCTTAACGATAATGCCAATACAACTGTAATTGCTGCAGGTATAGGACTTAGATCTTCCACGTTCTATATGGATTTTGCATACAACAACATTACAAGCAAGAACGAATATTACCTGTATGGTAATGAGAATCTTGTAAAAGATAACAATAAGCAAAACCAGGTGGTTTTCACCCTTGGGTATAGGTTTTAGCAATCAATAACGTTTGGAAAAAAAATTGGCCTGGCAAAAATTCTAGGCCAATTTTTTTATGGCCCTCCTCATAATATCTACGGAGAGAAGCCCCTCGTTAAATACGAGATCTACAACACTTAAATTTGGAACAAAGGGTTGCTTGTGCGAAAATACCTGATAGTAAGGAGCATCGTGGTAACTTGAGTCGATTTTGTTGGCATCACTCTTGGGCGATATACCCCTTAAATCGAGATGTGTCTCCTGATAGCAAGGAATATACTCCGATGTTGTTTCAATGTGGGCGGTAATTTCCAGAAAATCGAGGATGGATTCTATGAGCATTAAGTTTAGGTCGAAGAGATATTTTGTTTTCTTCTCAAAAAATGGAACAAGGGAGTCTGCGATGTGCTCAAAGTAGGGTGAACTTTTATATGCCGACTCCATGGCTCTCCAGTGAACTTTTTGCCATGGTGTGCAATAGTCAATTTCAACATCCCTGATGGGCATCTTATTTCCACTATCCTTTACCACTGGAATGGTAAGGTTAAGTGGACCATTGGCACTCAGAATTGTGCACCGATTCCTGTACGATTGCTTTGTATAGTGCTCGTGCTGCTCAATTAGTATGCGGCCATTCGATACTAGCCGAGAGAAGAGCTGGATTGGTGGGAAGTATGCCGTGGAAAGTATCGTTGATTCAGAACTCATAAGTCATCGTGTGTTTTGATGACATTTACGAAGGTAGTTGGGTTGCCATCGTTTTTTGCGGGCTGAATATCGAGCAGTTTTGCCATCAAGTCATATAAATCTACATTGTGAAATGGATTAACGGTAGTTTCCGGTATGAAGGTGGGCCCTGTCGCATAGAAAATACCATGCATGTCCGATATTTGAGGATCAAAGCCGTGATTACCTTTGCTGTATGTTCTTTCGCCTCCAAATCCTAAACTGTAGGAGGAATCAGCGACGAGGATATAGGGGTAGATGCGAGAATTGGAGCCAAAGTGTAATCGGGCGGGAATGTTCTTCTTTGTGTAGAGATGCATCCCTTTTACCGTGCTCAAGATTTGCATCTTGCTGGAATCGCTGGGGTTTTTTAGGCTAACGTTAAATACTGGAGAATTACCTTGTATAGCCGCAAGCATATCCTTGGATATGTAGTGAGAGAGGTCAATGTAGTGCTTTCGTGGGGTAGCACACATGCCATGGTCGGTGGTGATAATAACGTTTACCTTACCAGCGAGGCCCTTCGCTTTTATCTCTCTAAAAAGGTAAGCCAAGTTTCGGTCTATCTCTTCCACCACATCGGAGACCTCTTTTGAGCCTGGACCAAAGTGATGCCCTTTGCTATCGGGTTCATGAAAGTAAACCATTATCAAGCCCGGACGTTGCTCTGCTGGGAGCGTTAACCAGTTAAGAATGGAGTCCATTCGTGAATGGTATGGGATATTCTGTTGGTATGGATACCAGCGACTTGCGTGCCTTCCATTGATAGGTGCCTCTGCTCCAATCCAAAATAGCGTAAAGCTCTTTACACCTTGCCGCTCAGCGGTATTCCATATTGGTTCACCACCGTAAAAATCGGGATTCTGAACCGATAACTTTTCGTTACTCTTGTATTGCTTGTTTAGGTCGTTTGCATAGAATGAATTGAATATGATGCCGTGGTGGTCGGGTGTTAACCCTGTTGCCAAGGTATAGTGATTAGGGAAGGTTTTGCTGGGAAATGAAGGTATTATTTCACTCTTTACTCCAACCCTTGCAATAGAATCGAGGGTAGGAGTGTTGGCATGCTGAGGATAATCCCAACGAAATCCATCCAAGGATAATACGATTAAAGTGGGCTGTTGTGGCTGGGCCGAAAGCTCCAGTGACAATACGAGAATCACTACTCCGGTAAGCAATAGCTTTATTTGGTGTTTCATACTTGGATGCTAAATGGTAAAAACCGTTGAGGAGGATAGCTCAATCTCTTGAGCGTAGGCTCCCTGTTGATTATAATGAAAGCAAAAGTAGCGGATAATTTTGAGAGGCCAAGAAGCAAAAGTTAATTAACTGTTACGTTTAATGTAGGCTTCAACGTCGAATTTCCGTTTTGCGCCGTTGTAGTTCATGTAGCGGATCTTGCCAAACACCGGTCGCTCAAACCAAGCTCGGTCATGTACTCCGCCAATGGCCCATGCAATGCCTGCATAACCGTTTGGGTCGCGACCATCGAGCGAGTAGGCGTTGTTAAGATAAATGGCAATTTCCAGTGCCTCTTCCGGTGATCTAGTCCATTCGAGAATCTTCTTTGCCCAGTACATGCGCATGTAACCATGCATCTTGCCTTTGCATCCCATCTCCTTCTGGGCTGCGTTCCATAGCGGATCGTGGGTTTTGGCTTTTGCAAAGACTTCTAACGGGTAGGTGTAGTCCCGCTCATCTTGCCTGTGTTGGTTAAGGGTAGCCTGCGCCCACGATGGAAGACCAAGAAAAGAGTCGTAGTTTTTATTGTAGTAACAGAAGTTTTCTGCCAGCTCACGCCTTACTATTAGTTCCTCCAAAAATGATTCTTTATCATTGGCGAGGGCCTCGCTCTTAAGAATCTCTAGAGCAACTCTTTGGGCTGAAAGCATGCCGAAGTGGAGGTAGGGGGAGAGATGAGAAAGCCAGCTGAGTTCGGGCAGGTTTCGTTTTTCGGCATACCCGTCGAGCCGGTTTGTAATGAAGGAATCCAGCATCTGTTTCGCTGCCTTCTCTCCCGGCTTAATCCATACAAGTGCTGGTGGGTTTATGGTGCTGTTTAGGTGAATAGCATCCCAACTATTTTTAATTCTTGGGCTCGAATATTCTTGAACCTGCAATTGTGGAAACTCAGTTAGAAAATTTGGAAGAAGCCGTTTCAACTTAGGCCTTAGCGTGTAGGCACCAAATTCCTGCTTGGAAGAGGCAAGCCAGCATGGTACTATGTTGTGAGCATCTACGGTTATTACCGGAATAGTGACCTTGGCTACCACATCTCCCAGCCACCGCTGCTTGATGCGAAGCGGGTCAAAGTCGGTTATGAGCAAAGCGGCATTATGGCATTCAATAAAGTTTGATATTTGTTCTTCTGGCTGGCCAAGTATGAGATGAAATGGAATATGGTAGGCCTCTAATCCTCTCTCGAGTTCCTTTAATCCAGCAATCATGAAATCATAACTGCGAAGTGAGGCATCAAGAAAGGAGGGTGCAAGACAAAATACGACTTCAACATGGGTGTTCTTCTCTGCTGCAACTTTTTGGCTATACAGCAGCGCCCAGTTGTCGTTGAAGCGCTGGGCCCTGCTCATCCAGTAGATTACAGGCCCCTCTTTGTTACTGCCTTCCCGTTCAACCTTTACGCGAGGTCCTATCATCAACATTAGTTGCGGGTTTTAAACTGTAGCTCGATGGAAGTAGCTAATTGGAGCTCTTGACCAAGGTCATGGATGGCTTCGTCATCTGAGCTGTAATGCCAAGTGGCCTTAAGGTTCGATTTGTCGGAAATCCTAAATAAACGTCCGCAAACTTTTGTAAGAAAGAGGGTGGAGGGGGTGTCGGAATAGAATACCTCAAAAAAGACGGACGTATTTTTTTGCGGATGTTCACTATACTCTTCGAGCCATTGAAGAAAGTCGTCGTAAACTTTTTGTGCTGAAACGCCGGAAATTACCGTGTTGAAGAAATTCCCAGAAAGAGAAATAATCCCATTGTTTGCATTGCCCTCAATATTGAGCTGTGTAAGTTTCGCGTTTGAGGTAAACTGTTTTTCCATGATTCTTGGAGTATTCAGATTTACACTTGCAAGATATGGAAAGATAGTTCAAAGAATAATCATTGTCAATTATTTAAACCGATTATGATTAAAAAAAAGAGGGTGTTTCTCATGGAAAAACACCCTCCAGCTCCAGTATTTTTGAATGATTATATCAACGATTTTTGCTTTAGCAAACTCTCAGCATTAAGCAAAATATCCACGTATTGGGAGCGCTGGTATGCAAATGGGAAGTTGATATTCTTCTTTGATAATTTTCCCTGAAATTCTTGAATGTTTTCATAGCCTTTGCGCTGCATCCACATTTCCAACTCTTTAACCATTGTGTTGGCATGGCTTATTTTATTCCTGTAGAAGGCGCTAACAACCTGTACTGCCGATGCTCCAGCTAGTATCATTTTGGCAATATCCTGGCCGGTGCTAACTGCTGTACTTCCGCATAGGTCGGCAGAAATGTGTCCAAACAATAGCCCAGTAAAGCGTAGCGGAAGGAGCATTTCATCGGGTGTGCTTAGGGTCATCCGCTGAACGAGCCGTTCCTGCTCCACATCAATATCGGGTTGGTAAAAGCGGTTAAACAGAACTACACCATCTGCGCCAGCCATACTCAGCTGGGAAATAACCTCCAGCTGGTTGGCATAAAATGGGCTAAGTTTAACACTAATAGGAATAGAGACTACGGCTTTTATTCTTTTGAGAATCTCTATTTGCTCCTCTATGACAGTGGCACCTGAGACGCCAAAATCTTTTGGTGTATGGTAAAAGTTGATCTCAATGGCATCGACACCTGTGGCTTCAACCTTCTTGGCATATTCTACCCATGAATCGGAATACACTGCGTTTATGCTGGCAATCAGCGGGATGGATACAGCCTTGCGAGCTTCTCGAATTTTTTGGAGGTGCACTTCTGGGCCTGCATATTTTAGATTTGGAAAGAGCCTAACCATCTCTGCATGTCGCTCATTGTAAGCCTCCATCTCATCTTCCATCTCCATCTCTTCCAGTTGAATCTGCTCTTCGAAGAGTGATTTGAACACGATGGCACCAACACCAGCTTCTTGCAGCTTGGTTACCTTCTCAACGGAATCGCTTAAATTACTTGCTCCAGCAATGATCGGGTTCCGGAGCTCCAGCCCTAAGTAGTTGGTCTTAATGTTAGTCATAACACGAGGTATTACTGTTAGTAGCTAAATTCTTCGATTGCTATCGTTGAAATTGTCTAACAGTAAAACCCCGATTCTACCTGTTTTGTTCAAGGATTCCCATCAGTCTACTTAGCAGTCGCTCGGGGCCGGGGATGGGAAATGATTTGTAATAATTGCTGGAGGTAATGGCAAACACCATGTTTAATGAGGGTATTACATAGATATATTGGTCACCTAGTCCGGCGGCAAATATTACTTGGCGCTTATTTACCTCTTTCTGCCAAAATAGGTAGCTATAAAAAACCTCGTTACCTGCATTTACTTTTGGAATTAATATTTGGTCAACCCACGCTTTGGGTATGAGATTACCTTTGCTTGATTCTGCATCAAGCATTAGCTGGCCCAGCTTCGCCAATTCGCGAACTTGAAGTGTAATACCACCCCATGATGGATGGCCATTACCTGGATAGCTATCCCAGGTTTTAACCTTTATGCCTGCAGGATTAAATAGGTTTTTGTAAACAATAGAATCGAGGGTTGTGTGGCAAGTTTTTTCCATGATGTCCTTAAGGAGTTCTACTGCGGCGCTGTTGTAGTTAAATCGTACTCCAGGGTCGGCATCCATGGGTTGTTCTAGTGCCAACTTACCCCAATCCTTTGTGGATTTTTTTAAAACGTTCAGCGCATTGTAGGAGTATGTATAGTCGGGATACCATTCCTGCCATGCAAGTCCAGTAGTTTGGTTGAGCAGGTCCGAAATCCTTATTTTCTGCTTTCTTGGATCTGCCTTGAATATGGAATCGTACTGGGGGAGATACTGTTCGATGTAGTCGTTGGTCTTAAATTTGCCCTGTTCTACGCAGATGCCACAGGCTAGCGACACAATACTTTTTGTAATGGAATTTATGGGGAATGGTGTTTGATTCGAGAATAATCCATAGTAAGCCTCTCCCAGCATTTTGCCGTTTTGCATCACTACCATACCGTTTACATCACCGTAGGTGTTGCCACGTGTATCCTTAAATACGGAGAGTAGTGAATCCATCACTACCTGGTTGTCGCTAAATAATCGATAGTTAAAAATGCTATCGGTACTGCCAACTGGTGCTGAAAAGAGTGATAGAGTTATCGATAATAATAGGGTAACGCTTACTAATTTTTTCATTCCTTCAAAATTTCAATTTACAATCTGGTTTTGATCGCACTCACTATTCGCGACAGTGAATCGGACAATGTAGCTCTGGGACAAGCTGCGTTTAGACGCATAAATCCAGCACCTTGTGTGCCATAAATGGTTCCGTCGCTTAATCCAACGTTGGCTTCCTGTATTAATAGTTGTATCAACTTTTCTTGGGCGATCTTTAGCCCCCGAAAATCAACCCAGGAGAGGTAGGTTCCCTCCGGAATATTGGCCGATATGGGGAGCTGGCTGTCGTGGAGCATCTGTTTTACCAGCGCAAGATTACCATAAAGGTAGCTGTTTAAACTCTTTACCCATTCGTCGCCATGGGTGTATGCGGATTGCATGGCAGTTATCCCGAATATATTCCCCATGCCAATGTGAAGGGCGCTGAGCGTGGCGCCAAATTTTTTGCGTAGATCACTGTTCGGAATTATGGCCAACCCCGTGGATAACCCAGCAAGGTTAAAAGTTTTGCTTGGAGCAATAAAGGTGATGCTTTGCTGAGCAATACCTTCATTTACTGCTGCCAGAGGCGTATGCCGATGAGGTGGCATGGTAATATCCGAATGAATTTCGTCGGAGATAATGGTTGCTCCATGTTGCATAGCCATCTCTGCCAAGGTGGTTAGCTCTGCCTTGGTAAAAACTCGACCTACCGGATTGTGGGGGTTCGAGAGAATGAGCATCTTAACTCCAGAAGCAAACAGCGATTCCAGGTGGTCAAAATTCATTTGGTAGTATCCGTCGCTGTTAGCAATGAGCGGGTTCTCAACCAAGGTTCGACGATGGTCGTTGATTGCCGCAAAAAATGGTGTATAAACAGGAGGTTGAATTGCTACCTTTTGGCCTTGGTTGGTAAATGCCAATATGGCTACATTAATTGCTGGAACAATACCGGGACAAAGCGTTATCCACTCGGGTTTAATGTCCCATCCGTGCTGCCGCTTAACCCAGCCTACAACGGCATTTTTTGCCTCCTCCGAAAGAAAGGTATAACCGAAAATGGGATGGGTTAACCGTTCTGCAATGGCTTCCCGAATAAATATTGGTGTTGCAAAATCCATGTCGGCAACCCAGAGGGGGGTAACTGCCGAATTTCCGAATGTCTTTTCCCTTAGGTCGTACTTAACACATGCGGTATTCTCACGAGGGATAAGCTCATCAAACTCTTGTAGCATGGCAGGCAAAAATGAACAAGCCCCCAAATGCTGGGGCTTATGCTTAATTAGTTTTTGCTAAGCTCGCTAAGCTGCTCAAACTGCTTATTTACACCATTTACTAGCTCTTCGAACAAACCATTAAAATATGCCTTACTCTTTCGGGCATTTTCGAACTTGCCGCTAGTGTGTATTTTGTTGACAAGAGCAGAGCGTAGCTCGTCTGCCTCAAGAGCGATCTTCTCAGCAGCCTCTATTTTTTTTCCCGGATTAAGGTAGATGTATACGTAACAATCCGAAATAACCTCGTCAGTTAGGAATTGAATATCCTTTTTCAGTGATCTGATACTTGCCATAGTGCTATTATTTTAATTGTCAAAAGTAGCAAAAAAGTTTAATATCGCAGTGCGAAATTGGTTTTGGGGTAGGAAAGTAGAGAAAACTGATGCAACCTAGATGAAGCAACGGTGTATTCTTTTAACAAAAGGTTTTGAGATTACTTCTGGTTGAAGGAACTGCTAGCCCTCAACGGCCTCGAATCGGTGTGAAAGTTTTATGTCGGGTAGCCCAAGAAGAACTTGACCCTCTTCCAGCAAGTCATCATCGTCCTTTTGATACTTCCACACAACCTCAATTTGGAATCCCTTTTTTTGAAAAACGGTAAGCTTTCGAAGTATCTCTCGAAGATATTTGTATGATGAGGAGTTGATATACCGAAACGACAGCTCTGCTGTAACAACCCCTAAGTTGCTGGTTTGGTTTTGTTCAAAAAACTCATCAAGCCAAACCAAAACGCGGGTATAGAATTCCTTAGCATTTTCAGGATGCGAAATGCCTGAAATGGCGAAAAGAAGAGTCTTGGGGTCAAAGTAAACCTCTGGAGTATCTATGGCGCTTTGTATCCTAAGTGGTTCCAATTCCTAATTTTTTCTCAAAGTTAGCAAACTACCTCAAATGTTTGTAAAAAGTTTGATGAAATAGCCTTTTTGATGGGTTATGAACATCGTTCTATTGATATTTGATGTAAATCGCGTATGTTTGATGGTTGTTAATACTGCTAAATCGTAAGACCGTTTGGTTGTGGCATGATGAGACATGTTGAGTGTTCATTATATTTGCCTCATACATAGCTATAAAAGCAGTAGAAACCCTATCGTGCATAATGAAGAATTGGTGGGATATAGAGTTTAAATATTATTCGAGAATTAGAATCTGGTTAAAACGCTGGACCTTAATTTTGAACCGGTTCTCAGTGTTCGCAGCCACCGTATTAATTCTAACCTTTATATTTGATGTGGGTTTTCTGTCTGGGGTTGAACCGCGCCAACACCTGCATCTGTTCTATGGGCTAAGCCTTGGTTTTTTCTTTGCCTACTACTTGGTAAGTTTTATTCGAGCTTTGTATGAGAAGACCGATAAGCGTTACATTATTTGGCCTGATTTTGCGCGGCTTGTGCTGGTTTTTTTGGTACTTGGGGGTGGTTTTTTGAACGTGGAATACTTTGAAAGTTTTCCAATTCTTCGGTTGTTCACACACCGATATGTTTTGAACCTGACCTTTTTGATCATATTTTTATCTGAATCGGGACGAATTAGCCTGCGATTGCTAAACCGCAGGATGAATCCGGCACTGCTCTTTATTGGAAGCTTTACTGCTCTGATTATTATTGGTGCAGGGCTTCTATTGTTACCCAATTCCACCACTACTGGTATCTCCTTGGTCGATTCACTCTTCACCTCTACCAGCGCCGTGTGCGTTACGGGATTGGTGGTGATGGACACGGCTACTGCATTCACCCCTTTGGGACAGACCATTATTCTTGGACTCATACAACTTGGTGGTTTGGGTGTAATGACCTTTACGACATTTTTTGGTCTGTTTTTCAGAATGGGCAACAGCTTTCAATCACAGCTCTTACTCAAAGAGGTACTCAATCTTGACAAGGTAAGCGGTATGTTTCGAGTGCTGCTGAAAATTTTGTTGGTAACCCTGTTTTTTGAATTTTTGGGTGCCGTGCTCATCTTCCATTCCATAGCCGGTGTTCCTAGTCTTGGTGGGATTCAGGATAAGGTAGCCTTTTCCGTATTTCACTCCATTTCCGCCTTTTGTAATGCAGGTTTTTCTACCCTTAGCAACGGATTATATTCCGAGGCCATAAGGTATAACCATGGCTTGCAAGTTTGGATTATGGCTTTAATAGTGCTCGGTGGACTTGGTTTTCCGATCATCTTCAACTACTTTACCCTGATTCGTCATTTTATTGGCAACAAGGTGAGGCAGCTCTTGGGTCGACAGGTTAGGTACATTCACCGCCCGCGTATTATAAACCTGAATGCCAGGATAGTGGTGTTTACAACAGCGTCGCTGATAGTTTTTGGTGCAATAATGTTTTTTTTGTTTGAACAAAACAACACCCTGGCAGGGGAGTCCTGGTTTGGGAAGATTTCGGGCTCTTTCTTTGGTTCCATTACCCCTAGAACGGCAGGATTTAATACTGTTGATGTGAGCAAACTACTCACCCCGACTCTATTGTTAACTATGTTTTTAATGTGGATAGGTGCATCTCCTGGGTCCACGGGTGGTGGTATTAAGACTACAACTTTCACGGTAGCTTTGCTGAATTTGGTGAACCTTGCAACTGGTAAAAACCACTTTGTGATAGGACGTCGCGAAATTCCATATAACTCTGTGCAGCGTGCTTTTGCAGTTGTTTTTCTTTCAATTTTGGTTATCTCCTTTGGAACATTTCTGATACTTATATTTCAACCTGGATTAAACCCTCTTTTCGTGCTTTTTGAAGCTACTTCGGCCTTCAGTACCGTAGGTCTCTCGCTTGGCATTACCTCTCAACTGGTAATTCCTTCTAAAATTGTGATAATTTGCATGATGCTTGCTGGTAGAGTTGGGCTCTTAACCCTTATTTTTTCCTTTGTTGGCGAACAAAAAAATACGAAGGGATTTCGACTCCCGAGTGAAAATATTTATATAAACTAGACTATGAAGCTAATCGTTATTGGTCTTGGGAATTTTGGCGCAGCGCTGGCAATTCGTATGACAGAGCTTGGTCATGAGGTAATAGGGGTGGATAGCAACTCCCATAAGGTGGAGGAGTTGAAGGACCAAATTACCTCTACCATTTGCATGAATGCGGAGGAGTTTCACGATTTAAAATATCTACCGCTCGACGATTGCGATGCAGTTGTGGTCTCGATTGGTGAGACTTTTGGCACATCGGTGCTGGTAACCGCTCAGCTGAAGCAGCTGGGAGTTAAACGCATAATGGCTCGTTCCATTTCTGCACTTCACAAAACGGTATTGGAGGCCATTGGTGTTTCTGAAATTTTTTCGCCTGAGTTGGATATGGCCGAGTCGTTTGCCTTGAAGTTGGAACTCGAAAATGTGGTTAGTGTTTTCCATATTTCCAAAGATTTCAAGGTGGTTGAGGCTATTACTCCTGCAGCTATGGTCAATAGGACTATTGGTGAGATAGGTTTTGAAGAAAACTACAACCTGCAGCTGCTGTCGATAAAGCGCATGGAGGCGGTACGAAACATGATTGGGATTTCTAGCCAAGAGCAGAAGGTGTACTCGCAGCTAACCAACGATTTTGCCATAGTGCAAGACGATGTGCTGGTAATTGCAGGCACCACTATTGCCCTTAAAAAGTTATGGGCAGTACTCTAGTCTTATTGTGGGATCTACTTTTTAAATATAAAGTACACGGCTAGGACGAGAAATACAAACCCAATGATTTGGCTCGATCTAAAGGTCTCGTGCTTGAAAACCAGCAGGCTAAAGGCTGTAAACACGCAGAGCGTAATTACCTCTTGAATCACCTTTAACTCCACCAGCGAAAAAGGACCGCCGTTTTCTTTGTAGCCAATTCTATTTGCAGGAACCTGAAAAAAGTATTCAAATAGCGCTATTCCCCAGCTGATGAGGATAATGCTAATAAGCCCCAAGTTCTCGAACCATTTAAGCTCTTTGAACTTTAAATGGCCGTACCACGCAAGCGTCATGAAGGTGTTGGAAAGAATCAGCAGTAATATGGTGTAGAGTGCTTTCATAAGGGCAATTTTGAGTTGCAAAGCTAATTCAATGTTGCATACATTGTTTTTTACTTCCAAAATAAATTTTCAATTGAACCAATGCTAAGTTAAATTGTTGATTTCCTGATTATATCACTTGTGCATAAACAGGCATGTTTTTTTGATTTCATTGAGAAATACCTTTACTGTTATACTCTTGGCTAACTTAAAACCCTTCTAACAATGAAAAAAGTGAATTTTGTAATTCAGATAGTGCTTGGAGTGCTACTTCTGATTTTTGGGCTTAATAAGTTTTTCGGATTTTTACCCATGATGCCAATGCCTGCTGCTGCTGCCAGTTTTGGTGGGGCCTTAATGGCTACCGGATACATGATGAATATGATAGCAGTTGTTGAGGTGCTGGTGGGCGCACTGTTGGTCATTAACAAATTTGTTGCGCTGGCCCTGCTGTTTCTGGCACCACTTACCGTAAATATTATTGCTTTTCATCTGTTTCTCGATCTTCCGGGGATTGGTCCGGGGGCGTTGGTTGCATTGCTCAACATTTACCTGTTCTTTGTTTATAAATCAGCCTATAAGGGTGTCCTAAAAGCATAATGCACTTGTATATTGCTTTCAACCGGAGTTTTGTTCATTACGGCAATCCTCCGGTTGTTTTTTTAACATGATAATCAAGATTCATTCAAAGAGGTAGGTTTTTTACTCCAGATAATAACAGTGTATGGGCTATTGATAAATACTGGTGGTTGAAGTGTAAAATTCTTTATACTTTCGCTTCACAGGATAAACTGTTGCATTATGATAAAAAAAATAAGCTTGCTGGCGTGCATGATGCTGATAGCCTTGCAGGTTAGAGTTCAGGCGCAGGAGGCTGCCACCATCCCGCTGGTAATTGATACCGACTGTGCCACCGACGATTTTATGGCGATAAGTGCCATTCTCTCGAGCAGCGACTTTAAGGTGCTGGGTGTTGTTTGCACCGATGGAGGATTATCTCCACAGACAGGTGCTACAGCGGTTAGACAATTGGTAAGACAGGCCGGATTGAATATTCCGGTTGTTGCTGGCGTCGATTTGGGACAGAACCCACAG
>DATKVT010000225.1 GCA_035529935.1 Williamwhitmania sp.
CCTTAAGCTTGATGCTATGTTCTTTTGCCAAATGTTTAAGTTGGGTGAGGTAGGCCGCAAACAAATCCCTGTTGATAAGGTTCTCCCTCTCGTCGTTTACAAAATCGATGTAAATGGAAAAATCAACCTTCCCGCGAACGAGTTCCCTTGCCAAAAGCGAACGAAGTTCAAATTCTTTTTCGCGGTAGTAGGAGGGGAGTTTAAGATTTAAATCTAGCTGTTTGCTGTTCAGTGATTTAATTTCAATGGTAATTTTCTTGCCGGGAAATTCTAAGTCTTTACGCCCAAATCCGGTCATCGATTTTATCATGCCTTCAGAATTTAAGGTTCAAAGTTAGCACATATTTCAAAATAATCCGAGGTTGGAATTTCTACATCGGTGATATTGGCCAACTAGCGCCACTTTGTTATTCTGAATAGAGATGGGGTTTGGTTTCTGTAACTCTAGTGTCCAGTAAAATAACCCCTTTGTTTTTCCATTTTCCGGAGAGGTAGTATACAATTGAGGCAAGCAACCCCATGGCCCAGCCAATGGGAATAGACCACCAAATGCCCTGTTCACCAATTATATGTGAGAGAAATATTGCTGCTGGCAATCGGAAAATCCAAAGCGATAAAACAGTTATAAACATGGGGATTAACGTGGCACCGGCACCGCGCAATAGGCCACTGAAAACAAACATTGTAGAGAAGAGTATGTAGAATGAGCTGACAATAATTAGATATTGTTCACCTATTCGTATTACCTCGCCATCGGTTGTAAATAGACTCATCAACTCGTTACCGAATGTAACTATTCCTAGCGTGAGAAAAATACAAACGATGGCAGACATTATGAGGGTCGATGCCAGCCCTTTGCGAATACGGTCAAGCTTTCCCGCACCGAGATTTTGGCCAACGAAGCTCGACAGGGCGGCCGAAAAATTCATGGCGGGCATGGCGGCAAGGGAGTCAATACGGCCTGCTGCCGAGTAGGCGGCAATAACGTTGGTTCCAAAGGTGTTGACGATGCTGTTGAGGGCTACAATTCCCACGGCGATTAATGTTTGCTGAATACCTGAAGGTAGTCCAATACGCAGGCTCTGATAGAATATATGCCAGCTAAAGGAGAGTTTTTTTATGGAGTATTTCAGGATTGTATGCGTTTTGTTGAGGTAGATAATGGCTGTAACAAATGCACCTCCCTGCGCCACCACCGTTGCTATGGCAGCCCCGGCAACCCCCCATTTAAATACCAAAATAAAGAGAAAGTCGAATAGGATATTAAACACGGTAGCAATTATCAGAAAGTAGAGTGGGGTTTTGGAGTCGCCTAAACCTCTGAGGATGGACGAAATGCCGTTAAAACCAAAAAATACCACCATGCCTCCAAGGTAGATGCTCAGGTAAAGTTGTGCTTGGGGTATGAGTTCTTCTGGCAGTAAAACTAACCGGAGCAAGCTTCTACTAAATAGAACGCCAACAATTCCCACCACCACTCCGGCAATCATTAATAAGATGCTGATGGTGTCGGACGCTTTCTTTACACTTTGGTAGTCCTTTGCACCAAAGTATTGCGAAATAATAACGCTGGCCCCGCTGCCAATGCCAATTACCATCGCGATAATGGCATAAATAATGGGGAACGATGCCCCCACAGCAGCCAATGCCTCCTTGCCCAAAAATTTCCCAACAATAATCGAATCTACGATATTGTAGGTCTGTTGGAATACGTTGCCAACAAGCATGGGGAGGGCAAAATTCAGTATTAGCTTACCCTCTTTGCCTACGGTGAGATCTTTCATGAAGATGCAATTGTTGTTTGCTTCCTTGTGAAACCGCGCTACCCCTTTTTAATAGTAAGTAGCTACTAGCAAAGGTATAAATCCTGCAATATTCTCACTTGCTGCTGCTATTAACAAAAAAACGGCACCTACCGACACCGTTTTATGAAATTGAGTTATATAATCTATTTTGTTCTCTCCATTTCCACCGTAAAATGCCGCATAATGGGTGCTTCCCATATAATTTGCAAACCCTTGGTAATGGTTTCCCGTCTGTCGAAAACATTTTTTAAGGCCACGGCCACAACATCGATGTGATTGTTGGTATATACCCTGCGCGGAATGGCGAGGCGCAGTAGTTCGAGCTGTGGGTAACGATTTTCCCGTGTCTCGGGATCTCTGTCGGCCAGAAGAGTTCCAATCTCCACACCACGTATGCCAGCCTCAAGGTAAAGTTCAATGGCAAGTGTTTGTGCACGGTATTGGTCTTTTGGCAGATTGGGTAACACCCTGTTGGCATCCACAAAAATGGCATGGCCACCAGCAGGAAACTGGAACGGTATGCCAAACTCCTGGAGGCGGTTGCCAAGGTATTCCACTTGCTTAATTCGTGTTTCGAGGTAGTCAAACTCCGTGCCTTCGTCTAGGCCAACGGCGAGCGCATTCATATCTCGACCCGACATTCCTCCGTAGGTGATAAATCCTTCAAACATGATGTTGAACACCGAACACTCGCGGTGCAGCTGTTGGCTTCGCATGGCAATAAAACCACCCATGTTTACAATGGCGTCCTTCTTACTACTCATGGTCATAGCATCGGCATAGGTGAACATCTCCTGCACAATCTCCTTTATCGATTTGTGTTCATAGCCTTTCTCCCGCATCTTGATGAAGTATGCATTTTCTGCAAAGCGAGCAGAGTCAAAAACCACCATTTTGCCATACTTAGTGGCAATGCTTTTTACCTCACGAAGGCACTCCATCGATACGGGCTGTCCACCAGCTGTGTTGTTGGTGACCGTAACAATCACAAACGGAACTTTTTGGCTATGCTCGGAAAGGAATTTCTCTAACTTTTTTGGATCAACGTTGCCCTTGAATGGATGGTAAAGTTCGGTGTTGCCTGCTTCGTCAATAGTGCAGTCTACGGCATGAGCCTTTCTAAACTCAATGTGCCCTTTGGTGGTGTCGAAGTGGGAATTGCCTGGCACAAAGTCGCCCTCTTTCACAAGAGCGGAAAATAGCACATTCTCGGCCGCACGTCCTTGATGCGTTGGAATGAAGTATTCGAAGCCAAGAATGTTCTTAATGGCATTCTTTAAATTGTAAAATGAAGAGGCACCTGCATAGCTCTCATCGCCCATCATAATGGCTGCCCACTGACGGTCGCTCATGGCTCCTGTTCCGGAGTCGGTGAGAAGGTCGATAAATACCTGTTCGCTACGGAGATTAAAAAGGTTGTATTTAGCCTCTTTTATCCATTGTTCCCTCTCTTGGCGAGTGCTCTTACGGAGGGGTTCAACCATTTTTATCTTGTATGATTCTGAAAAAGGAAGTTCCATGTTAATTGGTGTTTTTTTGTAACTGCATAAAGGATTATTGCCAAAAGGCATCGAATTTTGGGAAAGCGGAAAAGCAGAGCTGCTTTGCCTTAAAGGGGAAAGGTGTCGCGTCGTTTGACGTTAACAAAGTTGTATTTTGCCACAAAATTAAGCCTCAGGTAGGTCGTTGGCGAGTTCATGCGTTGCAGTATTTTAAAAATTGGTAGCAAATAATCTACCCTAAATTAATGTTGCAAAGTTACAAATGGTAGGAATATTTGCACTGCTTTTAGAACCGTAAATTTAAGTATTTGAATGTTGTAAAGAATTATTTTGCCAATAAAAAGTAATAAGCATAAAAAAAAGGCCAGAGTTTACTGGCCTTTCTGAATATAAAAATGGGTCGAGATTATTTGGTCGTGCTGTCTCCACTGGATTCAACCTCCGGTTTAGCTTCAGCGCTACATTGTTCGAGCTTATGTGCCACGAATGAATAAAACGAAAGATATTCCTTTCCGCTCTCCTTGAGTCTTGCCTTCAAAGCGTTTGCTTGTTTCATTGTGGTTTCTCCTTCGTGTATATGCCTATTGCCTGCAACTTTTTCTTTTTTATCTACATTCTTGGCTTCGTTATCTTTCGCCTCCATCTCCATTTTTGCAATAAACGCTGGATCGATCCTTTGCTCCTCAACAACCCCCTTTATTAGAACGTCGTTTCCTTCCAACGATTTATCAAATATTTTTACGGAGTCGCTGGCAACCACCTTGATGGTAGAATCACTGTTCGACCCATACACAAACATACGCTTACCAGTTTCGGTACAGGTATGGAAAACGTGACCTTTTATGGTCACCTCTTTCCCCACAAATGCTTCAGGATATTTGATAAGGCTGTCGATGCTTAGTGTTTCTTTAAGACCAACATTGGCTGTTGCCGCTTTTTTTTCTACTTGGCCACAAGAGGCCAGCAGGAGCCCCACAAAAAGGGTAAAATAAGTTTTCTTCATAGGTTATGTTTTTTTACATGGTTAAATGTATGAAGTTTAGCTCAAAAGGTAGTGGTTATTCGTATCTTTTTAGCTGTGACCTGGTATGTTCCTTTAAAGTTGGATCTAATTGTAGTTTTTTGGGTGGTAATTACTTTTGTAACTCTTGATTTATAGCAAGAAAACCACCAATCTGCCTTAAGTTGCTTTTCCTCTTATGCAAAAATTGCTACCTTTCACAATGTATTTGTGATGTATGAAGAGAACTTGGTTTTTAATATTAACGTTTTTTCTTACAAGCATCTATCTGGGGAAGTCGCAGTCAACAGACTCCTTTGAGAAGGTGTTGGCTCACTCTTCTGGAAATAAAAGAATTGAGCTACTGCTTAAGTTTGCAGACTCTACACTTAACCAAGACCCGGCTAAAAGTTTAGAGTATGGACTTAAGGCATTGGTTGTTTCTAAGCACATTAAGTCTCAGGAATCCGAAGCGGCATCGCTCCTTAGTATGGGTGTTTCAAGTGTCAAAAATAATTCTTTTGAGAACGGAATCAGGTATTTGCAACGTGCATTGGCACTATATGAAAAACTTGGACGTAATGAAGATATTGGAAAGGTAAACTTGGTGTTTGGCACCATTTATTCCGATGAAAACAACTATGAACTTTCGCACAACTTTATTCTAAAAGCAATTTCTGCCTATCAGGTTAGTGACAGAAGCGTTAGCTTGCTTAAGGCTTACCTTCAAATGGCGATGCTTACCCTCAATTATGGAAGGATAAAGGAGTCGAACAAATATGGCCAGCTGGCCTACACGCTGGCTTTATCGTTATACAATAAGCGTCATCAAGGTACTGCTGAGTTACTGATTAAGGCTGGAATTACGTTGGCCAACTCTCAGAAAGGGCTTAGGGAATATGCGTTGGCAGGGGAAACCCTTCAGCAGGTTTATGCTGTTTCCGAGGAGTTGAGGGATACACTAAAAATGGTGTCGCTGCTAATTCAAAAGAGCAATCTGCTATTTGCGCAGCAAAATTATACACAAGCATCGGGGCCACTTGATACCGCATTTGCACTCGCAAGTAAACCTAATTTTGTTAAGGAGTTGGCTCGTGTGTATGCTAGTGAAGGCGACATCTTCTTCGTAAAAAAGAATTATGCCAAGGCGTTGGAGCGCTATGAAAAGGCTAGCGAACTTTTTGCTAAAGAGAAGAGCTATCGCGATTTAGTTAATACATACGTTCTCTCGTCTAGAATAATGAATGCCGAAGGCAATACTAAGCGTGCGTTACAGCTTCTTAACCATTCCCTTGAAATCTCAAAGAAAAATAATTTAAACCAAACAGTATCCGAGATTTATTTGTCGCTTTCCTTAGTGTACGAGAAGGAGGGGAAGTTTCCCCAAGCACTCGAATTTCATAAGTTGTGGTCTGAAATTCGCGACAGTATTTACAGTGAGCAATCAGGTGACAAGCTCGCTCGCTTGCAAATGCTTTACGAAATCTCTCAGAAGGATCAGGAGAACAAAATTCTCCGACAGAACTCAGAGATTCAGCGGCTGCAGATTGCCCATAGCCAATTCCAGCGACTCTATCTTATTCTAGCCATAACCGCTGTAATTTTTCTCTTCCTTATTCTGTTTCTACGCTATAGGAGTAAGATGAAGGAGGTGAAGCAACAGAGGGAGAATGAGCATCGCATTACTGAGTTGAATAAAAATTTGGAGCGACGGCTGGTGGAGGAACTTCGCAAGCAGGAACAGCAGCAAGAACTTCTGGCGCAAAAATCGAAGTTGGAGTCGCTGGGAACCTTAGCGGCTGGCATTGCGCACGAGATTAACCAGCCACTGGGAGGAATTTCTATGGGCTTGGACAATATTCAGCTGAAGCTACTGGAGGGCCACCTTTCCAACGACTACTTGAATAAGAAAATTGATAGCCTTTTCAAGCATGTTGATCGCATAAAAAAAATTATTGAGCATACCCGCACATTTTCGCGATCGCAAAGGCAGGTTCTCTTTGGCAAGATTAACGTAAATGAGGTGGTGAGCAATGCCCTTCTAATGATTTCCGCACAGATGGAAGAGCATGCAATTGACCTGGAGGTGGTGCTTGGAACCATTGATGGTTTTGTGCTGGGTGATGCATACCGTATTGAACAGGTGGTTCTCAACCTGCTTTCTAATGCCATACATGCAGTGGAGGAGCGGGAGCGAGCCGATGTAAAGGGGTATGTAAAGAGCGTAAAAATTCAAACCTACATGGAGGAAGGTGTTGCAGTGGTGGTAGTGTGGGACAACGGAATCGGAATTCCACATGAACATTTGGATAAAATATTTGATCCCTTCTTCACCACCAAAAAGGAGGACAAGGGAACGGGTTTGGGTCTTTCCATTACCTATGGCATAGTGAAGGATATGCTTGGTGAGCTGTGGGTTGAGTCTAAACCTAATGAGTATACTCGGATGCGGGTAATGTTGCCCATTTCAAGCTGAGAGATGACCCCCTGAGGCGGCACTAACATAGAAAGTTAAAATTGGTCGATGAAGCCACTAAAATAAGATTTGCATGAAAGATCTATCGATTCTTGTACTTGACGATGAGAAAGCTATTCGCGAGGAGATATTGGAGTTTTTGACCGAGGATGGGTATAGCCTTTTTGAAGCAGAGCGGCCTTCAAGGGCTTTTGCAATTATGGAGGAGGAGATTATCGACGTTATCATTCTCGACCTTCAGTTACCTGAAATGGACGGGCTTTCGGTTCTAAAAAAGATAAAGGAGAATAACGACCATGCGGAAGTAATTATGATTACGGGGCATGGCGATATGGAGGCGGTAATTCAGGCCATGCGACTTGGTGCTATGGAGTTCTTTACCAAACCCTTTAGGCTTCTCGATATGAAGGCAGCCATCCAACGAAGTCGTCGTTTTGTGGAGCTGAGCAACCGCTTAAAGGAGGCAAATCTAGGTTATTCTCTGCTGTCAAGAGAGTTACATGATAGCGTGGGTAGCCAGATTATGGGAAATAGCCTTGCCATACGAAGAGCCGTGGATCTAATGGAGAAGGTAGCCAAAAGCGATACCACCTCTGTCCTCATAACCGGTGAAAGCGGAACTGGTAAGGAGTTGGTGGCGCGCGGAATTCATTACTTAAGTAGCCGGAAGAAGAATATATTTTGCCCTGTAAACTGCTCAGCCATACCTGATTCTCTTTTCGAAAGCGAGTTTTTTGGTCATAAAAAAGGTGCCTTCACAGGTGCTATGGAGGATAAGATTGGCTGGTTTGAGATTGCCAATGGCGGTACCCTTTTTCTGGATGAGGTGGTGGAGATGCAGCCCCAAATGCAGGCCAAGTTGCTGCGGGTTCTCGAAGATAGAAAGGTGCAGCGGATAGGTTCACACATTGAAATTGACGTTGATACAAGAATACTGGCGGCAACTAATAAAAATATTGCCCAGCTGGTGGATGAGCATCGGTTTCGTGCTGACCTTTACTATCGCCTTAATTCATTCATAATCAATATGCCACCTCTAAGGGAGCGTAGGGAGGATATTCCCATTTTGCTAAATCACTTCCTTGGATATTATAGCAGCAAGTTCAATAAGAACCTGCCGGAGGTTGATTCTGGAATTTACAAGCTCTTGAACCAATACGATTTTCCCGGGAATGTAAGGGAGCTGCGCAATATGGTAGAACGAGCTATTATTCTTAGCGACGGGAAGCGGTTGCGCTCACGCGACTTTGCTGTTGGCGAGGTGCTACAGGAGAATTTTACCTCGGGAGAGGAAGTTTTTGACCTCGATGAGCTGGAAAGGAAGACCATTATACGCGCGCTTGAAAAAACCGACTACAAGAAGGTGGAGGCAGCACAGCTGCTGAATATTACCCGGCAGGCTCTCGACCGTAGAATGGAAAAGTACAACTTGATATTCTAACTCAGCAGGAGCGAGTAAAATTCAAAGTTTTCGTTGTCGAAGCACACAAAGGTGACGTCCAAGTCGAGTAGAGGGTTAGTTCGGAAAAATTCCTTAACCGTATCGATGGTAATGCTGGCTGCCTCAGCTTTAGGATAGCCATACACGCCGGTGCTTATGTTTGGAAACGCAATGGATCTTAGGCTCATGCCCCTTGCAATCTCCAAACTATTTCTATAGCAGTTTGCTAGCAGTTCAGGTTCATTGTTACCTCCGCCTTTCCAAACTGGTCCTACGGTATGAATAACAAAGCGTGCTGGAAGCTTATAGCCTTTGGTAATCTTAGCCTCACCTGTTGGGCAGCCATTGAGCAACCGGCACTCCTCCAGTAGCGCTGGACCTGCAGCCCGATGAATTGCGCCATCAACTCCGCCACCACCCAGTAGTGAACTGTTGGCTGCATTTACAATAGCTTCAACATCCAAATGCGTGATATCGGCCTTAATAACTTTTAGGTTCATGGCGAGGTGTTTTGTGTAAAGGTAGGAAGCTGCGAAATGAATTTCAAGATTTTTGTGCGGGAATATGTGCTTTTCTCCTTTAAATAAAAAAAGCCGGGATGTTTTCCCGGCCTCTGCTACATGGTTATTGAACCAGATATTATCTAAGCATGGCGCCTGCCTCCTTTTGGTAGGCAGTAATCAGGCTTGTCATTATTTTATCGATTTGAGCGTCGGTGAGCGTTTTTGTTTCGTCCTGAAGAATAAAACTCAACGCGTAGGATTTTTTGCCTGCGCCCAGCTTCTCACCCTCGTAAACATCGAAAAGAGAAACCGACTTAAGCAGCTTTCGTTCTGCACGTAAGGCGATATCTTTTAGCGTTTTAAACGTGATATTGGTATCAACGAGTAGGGCAAGGTCACGTTTAACCTCAGGAAATTTTGGAATTTCAGTGTAGGATACCGTATTTCTTCCAAATAGTTTTACGGCCAAGTCCCAGCGAATTTCGGCAAAGTAAATATCTTGCTTGATGTCGAACTGCTTGAGCTGCTTGGGGTGGACCTTCCCAATGGTGAAAAGTTCCTTTTCTCCCATACGGTATGTAAGACCATCGGAGTAAAGGTCGTTTGTGATATCTTCAACAGAGCCCTTTTCGATATGGGCCCCAAATTTCTCAAGGAGTTTCTCGGCATAAGATTTAAGCACAAAGAAGTTGGTTGGCTCTGCCTTTAGATTCCAGCTGGCCACATTTTGATTACCCGAAACCAGCATACCCAGTCGGAAATCCTCATTATAGCTGCTTAGGGCGTTATCACTTTCCTTCTTGATATAGGAGTAGCAGTTGCCAAACTCGTAAAGCTTAAGATCGGTATTGCGCCTGTTGATATTGAAAATAGCGGCTTCCAACGCATTGAACAGCAGTGTTTGTCGCATACCATTCAGGTCGGAGCTGAGCGGATTAACAATATTTACGGTATTTTCCTCCTTAAATGTTTGAAGCCCTTCGTAGTATGCCGCTTTGGTTAGCGAGTTCGACATAATTTCGTTAAACCCATTTGCGCTAAGAAATTCTGAGGCTAGGTCGGTAATTCTGCCCTTGTCTGGCTTCTTCTGGGTGGTGATTGCGCTTTTTATGGTTTGCGATATCTCCACGTTGTTGTAACCGTAAATGCGTAGCACGTCCTCCACCACGTCGGCTTCGCGGGTTACGTCTACACGATAGGCAGGAACCGACAGGGTGAGGTCGTCGCCTTTCTCTGCGGTGATTTCCATCTCCAGCCCCTTGAAAATGCGCTTAATTTGATTGTGAGGAATCTCCTTGCCGATGAAGCGGCACATCCGGTTGAGGTTAACCTCCACCTTTTGGTTTTCAACATTAACAGGGTAATCATCCACAATTTCGGAGGAGATGGTGCCACCGGCAACCTCCTTTATGAGCATGGCGGCGCGCTTAATGGCGTAGATGGTAATTTTTGGGTCGGTGCCCCGTTCAAAACGAAAAGAAGCATCGGTGCTTAGGCCATGGCGTCGTGCAGCCTTTCTCACCCAAACGGGGTTGAAGTAGGCGCTCTCGAGGAAAATGTTTTTGGTTTCAGCGGTAACACCAGAGGCGATGCCACCAAAAACTCCGGCCATGCACATGCTCTCCGTTTCATTACAAATCATGAGATCTTCGCCATGCAGCTTGCGCTCCACACCGTCAAGGGTGGTAAATGGTGAACCGTCTGAAAGTGTCCTAACCCTAACGTGGTTACCCTTTATTTTATCCGCATCAAATGCATGAAGTGGTTGTCCTAGCTCATGTAGAATGAAGTTGGTAACGTCCACAACATTGTTGATGGGGTTGAGGCCAATAGCCTTCAACTTTTTCTGTAACCATTCGGGCGAGGGAGATACAGTAATGTTGGAAACCGTAATGCCGGTATAGCGGGGACATGCCTCGCCATTCTCCACCGTAATTTTTATTGGACGGCTGGTGTTGTCTATCTTAAAGCCATCAACAGAGGGAAGGAGCAGCTGATACTTTTCGTCGTTTGCATAGAGGTAGGCAGCAACATCGCGGGCTACACCATAGTGTGAAGCAGCATCGATCCGATTTGGGGTAAGACCAATTTCGAAGGCGTAGTCGTCCTCAATGTTGAAGTATTCCTGAGCTCGTGTTCCCACGGCGGTGTCGGGATTTAGCACCATAATGCCGTCATGTGAGGCACCTAGCCCTAGCTCATCTTCGGCACAAATCATTCCTTCGGAGTCAACCCCACGGAGCTTCGACCTCTTAATTTTGAAGCTCTCCTCTCCACTGTAAAGCGTGGTGCCAATGGTAGCCACCGGAACCATTTGACCCTTTGCCACATTGGGGGCTCCACATACTATTTGGAGTAACTCCGGACCACCAACATCTACCTTGGTTACGTGCAGCTTATCGGCGTTTGGATGTTGCTCACACTCCACCACACGACCTATAACTATGCCCTCAAGACCTCCCTTTACCGATTCCTCCTTTTCTAACGATTCCACCTCAAGCCCTATGGCAGTAAGTATTTTCGAAAGTTCCTCCGGGCCCTTTTCCGTTTTTAGGTAATCCTTAAGCCAGCTGTACGATATTCTCATGATATTGTAGTTTTTTCTCTTTACGCTTCATCTTTTTGCAGCAAGCAAAAGTATGAAAAATCACAGAACGTAAATGGTTGTTGGCCATATTTTCTTCAAGTGATTAGCTATTTATCAAAGTATTGAGCACTCCTCCAAAATTGATTTTAACTTTTTATCTAGGCCAGTGAATAAATTTTGTAAATTTGGTTAGCTGAAATGTATGTTATTGAAATATAACGAATAAGATAATGTTGTGTGGAGTTCAGAAACCACTTTAAAAAACGGGGCGATATCGAAAAGCCTTACGAGTAGAACCCTAAAACAACAACCTATGGAAAGCAAATTCTTTACCTTTATCAAACCTTACCTTGCCTACATCGATGGTGGGCATTTCTTTCGTAAACCATTTTCCTGGCTATACATCGTGATGGCCATTATTAGCCTATTAATACCTCTGGCAGTTCTGTATAGAGCAGTGGATATCGGCATTTTGGATATGCAGGGCAAGATTGTTTTAGTTTTCATTTTATTCTGGATTATCTTGGCGTTTGCCGGTTGGGTTGGATTTCAGCAGTGGTGGGACAGGCGCACTAAGGTTGGGGTATCCTCATTTGAGGGCGACGACTTTACAGCTACCCCCGCTTTTTCTCACTTTATTCAAACTTTTGGTGAGTGGTTTGGAACTTGGCTGGGGCTTGTTGGGTGCGGTTATGCGCTTCTCTCTACCATCTTTTTGGGAGGTAGTAACGGCTATTTAAGCATGCAGCTGGGTATACCATATCTTAGCACGGGTGTAGTATCCATTATTACCATGCCAATCTATGGATTCTTAATTGTGGTATTCTCTCGGTTTATTTCGGAGCAAATTCGCGCTTTGGCGGCCATTGCCAATAATACAAAAAAGTAACATTTGGGTTTTAGTAAACTGCGCTCTCAACTTCCTCTTTTTGGGGTTGGGAGCGCTTTTTATATTCTAGGAGCGCTTCGGTCTAATTTCCTAATTTGGCTTCGCCGAGCTCCCTTTGGTCGGTTCTAATTTTTAATTAATTCTATGATCTATTGAATTGTCCGGATTCAAAATAATTTTGCCTTATGGTTTGGAAATATTTTCTAGCGTGGTTTTTGATTATTCCGGTGGCCATTGCCAACGGTGCTTTTCGGGAGTTGGGCTATAAATCGTTGGTTGGCGATTTGCCCGCTCACTGGATCTCCACATTGATCTTGATTGTTCTACTCGCTCTTTACCTATGGCTCTTGGGGCGGAGGTGGCGCATAGATTTCTCAAAACAGGCGTGGTACATTGGTGTGCTATGGCTTGGCCTTACAATCATGTTTGAATTTGGGTTTGGACGCTACGTTATGGGACATCCATGGGCCAGGTTGCTACACGACTACAACCTTTTGCAGGGACGTGTATGGATTTTAGTGCTAGTAACTCTTTTGATTGGACCACGAATTTCTTATGGTTTCTTTCGGCCGCGTGCTGCGGGGTAATTCAGCTCCCAAACGGGAACATCCTTCTACGTTTTGCGTTACAACCGTAAATGTCTAAATTTGCAAATCTTATACAAAAAGCAGGAGAAAGCTTATGATGCCGCTCATTTTGGTAATTAACGATGATGGAGTTCAGGCGCCTGGCATTCAGGCTCTGATAGAGATGGTAAGGCCGTTGGGCCGTGTGCTGGTGGTGGCTCCAGAGGAGGGAAACAGCGGTATGAGCCATGCCATAACTATAAAGGTGCCGCTGCGCCTCAAGAAGGTGAGGGACGAAAAGAACTTACTTGTATACTCCTGCAACGGCACTCCAGCCGACTGCGTAAAGCTTGCCTTGAGCGAGCTCTGCAGCGATAAGAAGCCCGACCTGCTGGTTTCCGGCATCAACCATGGCTCCAACTCCTCAATCAGCATTGTTTATTCTGGAACCATGGCGGCAACTATTGAGGGCTGCCTTTCCGGCATTCCATCCATTGGATTTTCGCTGCTAGATTATTCATACAATGCCGACTTTTCAACAACTGTTGAACTTTGTCGGCCAATAGCCGAGAGGGTGCTTCATGAAGGTCTTTTGCAGGGAGTGTGCCTCAACGTGAATGTTCCAGTTTTGGCGGCTGATAAAATTAACGGCTACAAGGTATGCCGGCAAAACAAGGGATCGTGGCAGGAGGAGTTTGAGAAGAGGACCGATCCGCGTGGAGTTGATTACTTCTGGCTTACCGGTTACTTTCATAACGATGAACCCGAGGCTACCGATACCGATGAGTGGGCGCTGAACAACGGATACATCTCCATAGTTCCAATCAAGATAGATTTTACAGACTACAACGAGCTAACGAGGATGAAAGCGTGGGAAACCACTTTTACAAAATCGATCCATGAAGAAAAAATTTGATTCTGCAAGGTTGGGATTTGGCATTGGCCTAATTCTTCCCACGATTATTCTCATTGCAACCTATTTCATACGCGAGCCTGGCCTAGGATTTCCCCTCTTCTTTAAAGCCATGGTTGGGCATCACATCCTTTCAAAAATGTTGAGCCTATGCGTTTATCCCAACTTGATTCCATTCTTCTTTTTCATTTGGACGGATAGGTTGCAAAGTGCCCGCGGGGTGTTAGGGGCAACTATAGTCTTGGCTATTATTGTATTTCTCAGCCAACTGATATTCTAGCGTTAGAAATAACCTATGCGATACTATATTATATCAGGAGAAGCATCGGGCGACTTGCATGGGTCCATGCTCATAAGAGGTATTAAACAGCATGATGCTGAGACCGAAATTCGTTTCTGGGGCGGCGACTTGATGGCTGCCGAGGCCGGAGCACCGGTTAAGCATTACCGCGAACTTGCCTTTATGGGCTTTCTGGAAGTGTTGCTGAATATGAGGACGGTATTGGGCAACATCCGTTTCTGCAAAAGTGATATTGCTGCGTGGAAACCCGATGTGGTTATCCTCATCGACTATCCTGGTTTTAACTTTCGTATTGCGGAATTTGCCCATAACGCAGGATTCAAAGTTTTTTACTACATCGCTCCTAAGGTTTGGGCCTGGAAGGAGGGCCGCGTGAAACGAATTCAGCAGAATGTAGATAAGCTCTTTATCATTTTTCCTTTCGAAACGGAATACTTTAAACGCTTTGGTATAGATGCCTTTTATGCAGGTAATCCGCTGGTAGATAGCGTAGCACAGAAATTGCAGCTAGTGCCGTCCAAGGATCAGTTCTCCCGTGAACATGGTCTCGACGAACGGCCAATTATTACTTTGCTTGCCGGCAGCAGAAAGCAGGAAATTGCTTACTGCCTACCAACGATGGCCAAATTAGCAGCCGAGTTTCCCGATTACCAAGTGGTGGTGGCGGGTGCACCTTCACTTACTGCTGACGACTATCAGCCCATTCTTGAAGGAACCGATGTTAAGGTTGTCTTTGGTAAAACATACGAGCTGCTGGCCTTGGCAAGGGCTGCAGCAGTGGTTTCGGGAACCGCCACGCTAGAGGCTGCACTCATAGGAACGCCACAGGTGGTTTGCTATCGGGGTTCCGCCATATCCATAGCCATTGCCCGCAGGTTTGTGAAGGTGAAGTATATCTCTTTGGTCAACCTCATTATGGATAGGGAGGTGGTGAAAGAACTAATTCAAAAAGATTTTACGCTTGATAGCGTAGCCTCCGAGCTAAGATTATTACTGCAAGATGGACCTAGCCGTGATGCCATGCTTGCTAGCTATGCCAGCCTTTGTTCCATGCTTGGCGAACCAGCCGTTGCCAATAGGGTAGCCGCCCAAATGGTGAAAGAATTAAAATCTCGAATTTCTTAAGATGAAAAAACTTTTTTACCTCTTTATTATCACCTTGCTGCTCCCTTCAAAGCTTTATTCCATTACCGATTCACTGCGAATTGCTCTTTTCTATACCCAACCGATTTCGTCCGTAGTGCTGGTGCCCAGTGGTAGCTATTCTCTGCTTCTCGATAGCACCTCTACCCAAGCCATCAATTCAGGCGAGATGCTCTTCTTCTCGGTGGCCGATGGTATGGTGCGGGTTCGAACTGCCATGTCGCCCATTGGAACATTCAAATCGGTTGCCTTGGTGAGTAAGGCTACCGATGGAACCTTTCGGGTTATTCCAACGCAACCCAAATTGGCTTCTCGATCGTACGACAACGATGCCATTATTACCTGCGAAAACGATAAGTTGTTGGTGATAAACCATGTGGAGTTGGAAAAGTATGTAGCCGGGGTGGTGGAAGCTGAGGCTGGGCCAAATGCTAAGCTGGAATTCTACAAAGCTCAGGCTTTGCTGGTCCGAACCTACGCTCTTGGGCATACAGACAAGCATGCTCCCGAAGGGTTTAACCTCTGCGACGATGTCCACTGCCAAGCGTTTAAGGGCCGTTCGACTCGTAATCCCGATATCTTTCTGGCAGCGGAGGAAACCAAAGGACTGGTGGTGGTGGATACCACAGGAACCCTTATTACTGCTGCATTTCACTCCTCGTGTGGAGGACAAACTGCCAACTCTGAGCAGGTGTGGCCCAAGGCGCGCTACTATCTGGTAAGCGTTGACGATCCCTACTGCTTGGGGAAGCGTAATGCCACCTGGGAGAAGCGAATTCCTATAAAGAGTTTTTCCGACTATCTTGCCACCAAAGGCTTTGGGAAAGAGTCGTTGAAAGCCTCCCGCCTTGGATTTAATCAGGCCAAAAGCGTTGCATACTACCGTGTAGGTTCCGACTCCATCTCCTTTTCACGGATGCGC